>DSBT01000306.1 GCA_011045915.1 Mesotoga infera | reverse complement strand
TACGGTCACAGTTAGCCTTAGATCCCACCCTCCTGAAGGCGGGCAGGTTTACGGAGCTGGAGAGTATCCGAAGGGCTCTAATGTAACTGTAAGCGCCGTCCCCAACACGGGGTACGCATTTGGAGCATGGTGCTACGACGACGCGGGAGAGACCTATATCACCGACAATTCAACGTACATTATCCAAAACATTCAGGAGGACATTAGCTTATTTGCTTCTTTCTACCAGCCTTAAAATACTGAAGCCCGGTCTTTCCTGTTAGATAGCCTTTATTAGTTAACTTGATTTCATTTTACAAATGAAGAGCCTGAGGAGAGAATCCTCAGGCTTTTTCCTTCTCTACAAAACCGATTCTGAAACCGTCTGGGTCTTTGATTACGAACTTCAGGATTCCATAGGGAGTCGTTTCGAGAGGAGTATCGATCTCCACAGAGTCTTTGACTCTGTTCCAAAGCTCTTCGATACCGGTGATTCGGAAGTTCAAGATGTCTGAATTCCAGTTTCTTCTCAATCCCGGAGTCTCGATTATCCCAAAGCCGGCCGTTCCATCGAGTTTATAGGACTCCCAGTTGGTTTGCTCGTAAAAAATATCCGGTTCGAACCCGAGGATCTCTTCGTAGAAGACTCTCGCTCTCTCAAGAGAGCTGACAGATATAGTAGCAACCTGAATTTCCATTTCAGCCTCCCAACATTAATTTGTTTTTAGAAGAATAAGGCCGGCGATAAAACCTATCAAAGACCAACCTTAGTCAAACTGAAAGATTTATTTTCACATCACTCTATAGTTCTGATCGATTCCGTTATGCTTAGAGAGGTCACCTTTCTCGACGAAGCGAGTGTGGTCAGTATTCCTGCCCCTATCGCGCCGGCAACCGCTAGAATTATTCCGATCCAGGGTATCGACCAGTTGAGATGACTCATCTCGGATCTCAAGAGCGAATAGACTGTGTAAGAGAGAATCAGGCCTAGAACGACAGACGATACGGCACTTATGAGTCCGAAGATCAAGCCTTCGTACGTAAGCATGGCCTTGAGTTGTTTTCCGGTCATACCCACTGCCCTCAGTATTCCTAACTCTCTGCGGCGCAGGATAATGGTTGTGTTTATGGTGTTTGTTATCCCGCAGATGCCTATGAAGCCAACTATTGCAATAAGCCCGTACACTAGTGTTGAAAGTGTGCTGATCGCGTCTTCAGTCTCTTTTTTGTATTCACTGTATGAGATGAAGGTAGAGTTCCTGTACCTGTCGGCAATCTCTTCGATTGTTGATTCGAGAGCTTTAGCGTCGCCTCCCCTTCGAAGATAGATATCTACATACGAGTAGTGGTCAATGTAGTCCATCATGGTGAGATGGACATCGCCGTTCTCAGGCCGTAGACTCTCAATTATCTTATCGCTGCATGCCGCAAGGATTCCACCCTCGACCGTATAGGCTACCGATGGCAGCTCCTGCACTACGGCGGCAACGACGAACTCCGAGGCAACTGGGACTTGTACCATAGATTCGTTCAGATAGTACGTTTTGAGAAGGACTTTGTCTCCTGCCTCGATTCCATACCTGCTGCTGTTTTCTATGTCGATAATGATTACCGGTTCGGAAGTTGCTCTCGTCAAATCTATTGATCCCGAAATGACTTTCGTCTTCATCAGCTCGATACCGAGATCGTTGTAAGCGAGGAGAGCCATGTACATTCCGCTATTATCAACCATTGTCGCGCGCATTCCGGCCTCAGGGGTTGAGAACGTCGCGAATGACCTGTTATCAAGGTCACGGTCTTCGTATTCGGTGAGCAGTCTTCCAGTAATAAACTTCGCAGCCGCAACTGTCTGTACATCTTCGAATGAGAGTATCTCTTCGATCGTTTGCTCATCGGGTCCGTCATCGTACATGCTTGCCACTCTTATTGAGAAGTCCGACTTCACAACGCCCCGCGCAATTCTCTCAGTATCGAAGTTTCCGGCAAAGTACGAGAAGGCTATGAAAAGAGTTGCCGCCATCGTCATTGAAATGACAGAAATAATCGTCGTGCGAAGGTTTCTCCTCATGTTTCTTTTCGCAAGTTTCAACGGGATCTTCTCTCCCGACGAACTTTGTCCTTTAACAATCCCTTTGACTTCGAAGTCAGAGGGTTCGACCCCGTATTGTCTCATCGCCTCTACGGGCGAGACTTTCCCCGCCCTTAGTGCGGGAATAAGAGAAGATACGACTACCGACAGGAATCCGAGAATGGCTCCAAGTAAGAGTGATAGGGGTGAAATCATAGTTGC
>DSBT01000305.1 GCA_011045915.1 Mesotoga infera | reverse complement strand
GACTTTTATCTTCGATTTCTCGTTTGGAGTGAAAAATGGAGTCTGACCCTATTTATTTTCCTCATAACGGCCCGAGCCACTTCTATCGGGTGCAGCACGTCTTTAATGCCGGTAACAACCCCCGCATTCAGATAGCTGTCCATTATTGCGGCATCCATTTCTATGTTTCCCTTTAGCGTAAGTACCGAACCTCTCCCGCAGTTGAAAGTAGGGTCTTCCTCCATAAGTTTGATAGCACCGATGACCCCCTCTAGAGCGCTGTTCTTATCTAACAGAATTGTATATCCTCTCTCTATAGCTTCTCTCAGTCCATTTCTGTGATTCCGGTAGTCTTCTTCACTCTTGAAACTGCCGGCCCCTCCATGAATCAATATCGCTTTCAAATCAGACTCCTCCTAGTTATATCTGGGATCTAGAAAGTCTCTCAGTCCGTCTCCAAGAGTATTAAAGGCTATTACGACGACTACAATCGCCAGTCCGGCAAATATGACTTCCGATGGTGCTACACTCAGGTAGTTCTTTCCGTTCGATAGCATTCCTCCCCAGGACGGTGTCGGAGGCTGTATTCCAAGACCCAGAAAGCTGAGCCCCGCCTCTGTGAGTATGGCGTCCCCGATACCCATTGTGGCGTATATTATTATCGGTCCAATTATGTTGGGGATTATGTGCAGAAGTATAATCCTTACCTCGGACATTCCCTGAGCGTGTGCCGATTCTATATATTCCTTTTCCTTTACGGAGAGAGTCGATCCCCTTACTATCCTTGCAAAGGCCGGTGTATAGACAAGACCGATCGCTATTATCACATTCTGCATCGAGCCTCCGCCTGTTATTGTCATCAGGGAGATGGCCAGAAGAAGAGACGGAAAAGCAAAGAATATATCAAGGATTCTCATGATCACGTTGTCTATCATTCCACCGTAGTAGCCGGCAATGACTCCCAGCATAGTCCCTGCAACAAGTGCTATTAATTGTGAAAGGAGCCCCACGGTGAGCGAGACTCTACTTCCAAGTATTATTCTGCTGAAGATATCTCTCCCAAAATCATCTCTCCCAAAGGGAGCGTCCCATGAAGGCTGGGCAAGTCTGGCATCCAGTCTGAAAGAGAAGAGAGGTTCACGGGCTATCATTGGCGCAAAGAGAGCTACAATGATTATCGCCACTACCATAACGGAACCGGCGACGAGACGCCTGTTGTGTATAGCGCGATGAAAGGTTCTCGTTTTATACCATGCCCTGTTAAGCTGTCTCTCTTCTCTGTCAGGAACAGTCTGTGTCATCCCAAACCACCTCTAATTGTACTTGATCCTTGGATCAAGCAGGACATATATCATATCCACGACTAGATTGAGCACGGCGAAGATCGTTGCGGTGAAGAGGATTATTCCCTGGAATACGGGATAGTCGCGCGAGAATATTGAATCGACCAGATCTCTTCCTATTCCGGGCCAAGCAAAGACAGTTTCGGTCAGCACGGCACCGCCCATGAGAGAGCCCAGCTGCATTCCGATAACAGTAACTATGGGTATAAGGGCATTCTTCAGCGCGTGTTTGTTTATAACGATCACTTCGCGCAGGCCCTTCGCTCTGGCCGTCTCTATGAAATTCTCGCCGAGTACTTCGAGCATGCTAGATCTGGCCATTCTGGCGATTAAGGCTGCGTACATACTTCCAAGAGCGAAAGATGGCATGACTATGCAGCTGAGAGCCTTGCCGAAAGCCGAGAAGTTTCCACCCGAGATCATCAGCCAGAAACCTTCAAAAAGGCCTACTGTCCTTCCAGACGCTGGAAACCAGCCGAGATTGACTGAGAAGACTATTATTAGTATAAGGCCTATCCAGAAGACAGGCATTGAAACTCCGAATAGAGCTACTCCCATCGAGATATAGTCAAAGGCAGTATCTTTTTTAACCGCGGCGAGAATGCCGATAGGAATTCCAAGTACTATCGCCCAGAGAGTACTCATAAGAGTGAGTTCGATTGTGGGTAGAATATGAGCCTTTATTATAGATGAGACCGGTACAAACTGGGTTATGGAGTTTCCAAGGTCTCCACGCAGGACATTGCCAAGGTATATTCCAAACTGAACCACTACCGGTTTGTCCAGTCCCAGTTTGATCCTCATATTCTGAACCATCTCGGCCGTAGCTCTTTCGCCGAGCATTACCCTTGCCGGATCTCCGGGTATCAAACGTCCTACAACAAATACAAGTAACATAACTCCGAAGACCACGAACAGTAAGAGAAATAATCTCCTCAGAAAGAACCTGAGCATACTTCACACCCCGAAAACGGGGGTCGTATAGACCCCCGGATTTGAAACTTGCCGCTTTAGTTCTCTACCCAGACATTTGTCTCCGGTGTGCAAAGGAACGTGTATTCAATAGCATTGGTTACGTATCCTTTGACCCGCTTGTTTATAGCAGTCATGGAGACTCTGTGGAAGAGTGGAATGTGCACGTAGTTGCTGAATATGACGTCTTGAACCGTACCGTAAAGGATCTTTCGCTGCGCGGGATCGGAGATCTTTCTCGCATCTTCCAGAGCCTTATCGACTACTTCGGAGTAGAATCTCGTTCCGTTGTATGAACTGGCACCGGTTTTCCATGCATCGATCTGCGAGTGATGTATATCGTATATAAGACCGTCCGGATCTGTAAGCCAGTTCCAGCCCATCATATACATACTGCACTTTCCAACGTCTATAAGTGGCAGATACGATGCCCATTCAAGCGATTCGACTCTAGCCTTTATACCTATTGCGGCGAGCTGTATCTGCATTAGCTCGGCGATCTTTCTTCTGTAAGTGTCCTGTGGGGTGTATATGGTTATTTCAAAGCCGTTTGCGTATCCGGCCTCTTTCAGTAACTTTATCGCTTCAGTCGGATTGTACGTGAGAGCGTACTTTTCTACTTCTTTGTTATAAGCCCACGATGAGGGAGACAGAGAGGATTGAGCTCTAACGCCAGCTTCGCCCAGAACGGCTTTTACTATGGCGTTCATATCGACTCCCATGTAGATAGCCTTTCTCACATTTATATCACTCACTGGAGTGTTTGCAACGTTGAAGGCGAGATAGTAGTAATTTAGAGCTGGAACGATCTGGAGTTCGAGTTTCTGGTTCTTCCTGATTCTATCGAAGTCATCCGGAAGCACAGACATGACCATATCCACGTCACCGGATTCAAGGTTCACCAGAGCCACTGAGTGTTCAGGAATCGGCTTCATAATTACTTTTGCTAGATTAGGATACTTCATCCAGTAGTTCTCATTTCTGATAAGAACGAGCTGATTGTTCTTTTCCCACTTCTCGACCACGAAAGGTCCTGTACCGATAGGTTTCAGACCGTAGGCCGTAGGATCGGCTTCACGAACTTTTGCGTTAACTATCGGCTGAGTGAAAACTCTTTCGAGGAAGGCCGCGAACGGATACTGGAGGACTATTTTGACGGTGTAGTGATCCAGTTTCTCGATAGAGTTAATTATCTTCAGGTTTTCAAAGTTGGGCGAGCTCGTTGCCGGATCCATGACGGTCTTGAAAGTGTACACAACATCATCGGCGGTTAGCAGATCACCGTTGTGAAACTTGATTCCCTCGCGTATGTGAAAGACCCATGTCTGAGAGTCTTCCGTTTCCCAGGTTGCAAGGGAGGGTACGATCTCGAGGTTCGGAGTTACGCTCACAAGTGGATCGAATACTTGAATATACATCTGGAACGAAGCGTTATCGCCCACTACAATCGGGTCAAGCGACCTCGCATCCTTTTCGACGGCTATCGTTAGAACGCCATCGGTTGTCACACCTAGTAAGGTCAGAGTAGCAAGAATCAACATCACCAGTACTGCTAGCTTTCTTTTCATTGCAATCCCTCCTAATCTATTGCCCAATTGGGCTCATTTGTAATTTGCGAATCTTCCGCCGATCATCGCGACTGTCAGGATCATCTTGAGGATGTTCCCGTAGTCTTGTGAAACATACCTGACCGTTCTACCGGAGACTCTCTCGAGGTCCGGCACGATCGACACGGCGTCGGCAATCGCAGTCGTGAAAAGATCAATCTCAAGAGTTGTTTGCTTCTCGGGTTTCAGTGGAGAGATCGCCGGGAGTTTTTTCACAAGCTGTTTCACGCCTCCGGTATAGTTCTGGCGAACGACTTCGGGATGATATACCTTTGCCGAAAAACGTCCGATTCCTTCCTTAGTTCTCACAAAAGGCACATCTATAAAACCCGACAGCTGCTTTTCGAGAATATCATCGCCTGAAACCAGCGCGACAGGAACACCTTTCCAGCCAGCATAGTAAGAATTGATCTCTGTCTCGCCGACTTCTCTTCCGTTAAGCCTTATGTTGTAAATCGAAGACCCTGAGTACGAGTGGTCCATACCCCCATGCCAGGAACCGATTCTCGCATGATAGCCGATCAGCATCACCAGGTCGAAGGAGCTATCCAGGCCTTCCATCATATACCAGGGTCTTGGATAGCCTCTGATCCAGCTGACTCTACTGTCTTCTATCGAGCCATACTTGAGGTTTTCTCCCCTTGCATGTGAATCGCAGATAACTATCTCTTCGATCATCGGATTCAGCTCCGAGTTTCTCAGTTCTTCGACAAGCCAGTTGAGTTCACGGTCGAGAGTACCCGTCCAGAAGCCCGCGGTTGTTGACTCCATTTCATTCCAGGAAACAACTCCCGATACGCCCTCCATATCCGTAGATATGAATATCTTCACTCTTCCTCGCCTCCTTCCTTTGCGATATATTTATATCCCTCTAATTCAACGTTCCAGATCTCTTTCATCTCTTTCATCCCGGTCTTTTTCTCCCGCAACAGTAAAAAGTTGCTTATAATCTGTATCAGAGCGATAGGACCAACGAAGGAATTGTTTAGAAGAAGAGAATTGCTCTCACAAATTACCGCGGAGTAAGCGTAAGGAAAGACCGGACACTGAGGTGAATCACAGGCAAGAAGGATCTTCGTACCTTTCTTTCTGGCAACGCTTACGACGTATTCAAATTCTTTTGAATAAGGGGGGAATGTCATTATTATGAGCAGGTCCTTTGACTCCATGTGTTTCACTCTTGGCGAAAAGTCTGACACGGAACCGGTCAACATCCATAATGGTTTGCTCTGGAATGTCGCGAGGGCATAACTCAACAGAGAGATTACGAATCTAGTTGCACCGAAGCCCGCCAGATAGATGTGCTGTGCCTCTATTATAGCTTCAACCCACTTGATGGCCTCTTCGGGTGTGAGTGAATCCAGTGTCTTACGCAGATTATTAATCTCGTTCCGGGAGAGTTCTTCGAGCTGCTTTTGCAAAGAGCGTCTGTCCAGATCCGTAATAGCTATCTTCTCGTATGGTGAAAGCTTTTTGCGCAATTCGCTCTGTATAGCTTTCTTCAGTTCATCGAAGCCCGAATAGCCGACAATTCTTGCGAAACGCACTACCGAAGCTTTGCTGACACCTGAATGATTGCTGAGATCTTCTACCGAAATGAACCCTATTTCCGAATAGTTTCCGAGAATATAGTTGGCGATCTTTAGATTCGCAGGGGAAAACTGGTTGAGCATTTCGGAAATCTTCGTAAGGACCATATCAAACCTCCATCAGATGGCAGGCAACAAGATGACCATCTCCGACATCTCTTAACTCTGGCGTGTCTCTACGACAGACATCCATTACGAAATTGCATCTGGGATGAAAGTAACAGCCAGTCGGTGTTTCTATTGGAGAGGGAGTTTCCCCCTTCAAAACCTTCAATTCGGAACTGGATTTGATGCTCGGTATTGAGCTCAGCAGACTCTTCGTGTAAGGGTGTAACGGATTCGAATAGAGATCGTTTGTCTCATCCATTTCGACGATCCTTCCCAAGTACATAACGGCGATCCGATCGCTTATAAACTTTACCACTCCGAGATCGTGAGAAATAAAGATGTATGTCATGCTGAACTCTTCTCTAAGATCTGCGAGAAGGTTCAATATCTGTGATTGTATCGAGACATCTAAAGCAGACACGGCTTCATCGCATATCACCAGAGCTGGATTTGTAGACAGTATTCTGGCAATCATTATCCTCTGCCTTTGACCACCGGAAAACTCGCCCGGGTATCTCTTTGCAGCAGACGTAGGGAGACCGACAACCTGCAATAGCTCTCTGATCCTTTCACTGATTTCATTCTTACTTTTGCAAAGTCTGTGGACTTTCAGCGGTTCTCCAACAATACTATCTACTGTCATTCTTGGATTAAGCGAAGCGTAAGGATCCTGAAAGATCATCTGCATGTTTCTTCGATAAGGCTTCATCTCTTTTCTCGAAAACTTCGTAATATCATCTTCGTTGAAGATTATCCTTCCCCCGGTAGGTTCCAAAAGCTTCAGAATAGCCCTTCCCAGGGTCGATTTTCCACACCCTGACTCCCCAACCAGACCAAGCGTTTCGGAGTTTTCTATTGAGAAGCTCACTCTATCCACCGCTTTCACGAAGCGACGATCTCCGAAAACCCCTTTTCTTGCAGCAGGAAAGAACTTGCTAAGATTCTCAATTTTCAACATTTCAGTCATTAGTTTCCACCACGCATTTCTCTGCTGTACAGAAGACACGCCACCCTATGTTCCGAAGAGATCTCTTCGAGAGAAGGATCGATCAAGTTACACTCGTCAAAAACATCGGGGCATCTGTTACTGAAGGGACAACCGGGAGGAATTTCGTATAACTCGGGAACGACTCCCCTCAGTGCGTTTAATCGAAAATCTCTCGAGTGGGGGATCTCAATATCGGGAATCGAAGCTATTAATCCCTTCGTATAGGGATGTGCCGGAGAGGCCAGGATCTCTCCCACCGGGGCATCTTCTACGATCTTTCCGGCGTACATAACGTTTACTCGATCGGCCAGTTGAGATATTACTCCAAGATCGTGCGTTATTATCATAACTGCCATTCCATACTCGGCTCTCATCTTAAGGATAATATCTAGAATCTGAGCCTGTATGGTCACGTCCAACGCAGTTGTCGGTTCGTCGGCAATTAGGAGTCCGGGCTTGCATGCAAGCGCCATCGAGATCATAACCCTTTGCCTGAGTCCGCCGGAAAGCTGGTGTGGATACGCATCGAACCTCTTTTCCGGTTCGGGAATACCCACCGCCTTGAATAGCCCTATCGCCCTTTCTCTCAGAGAGTCGCGATCACCATAGTTATGTGCCTGCATAACTTCGACAACTTGCTTACCGACACGAAATACCGGGTTGAGGGAAGTCATGGGTTCCTGGAAGATCATGGATATCTCTTTTCCCCGAATCCTTCTCATTACTTCGGGGTCCCCGGGAAAGATCTGTTTCTGTCTGTACAGAATTCTACCTTCGGGGATTATCGCAGGGGGCGATTTAAGAAGCCCCATGACTGCCCTGGCGGTGATGCTCTTTCCGCAACCCGATTCTCCCACAAGACCGAGTACTTCACCGTGTCCTATGCTCAGATCGAGATCACGTACCGCTCTTGCGGTACCAAAAAACGTTTTGAAGTGTATAGAAAGTCCTTTAATCTGAAGAAGATCCTGTGAACTCACCAGATCACCAACCATGAAACAACCTTTTCATTATGATAGCATTATGAAACTATTATTCCATCAGACCATCACACCAGATAGCAGCCTCTAGAGAGAAAATAAAGAGAAATATGCACCGTTTTCTCTCTGGATTGCAATAGTCAGGCTAATTTTCGAGAGCTCCTCAACTGTCAGAAAAAAAGAATTGATAGACTAGAAGAACAGAACAGTTGCTGCTCCTTTCGTGGTGGTACAGAAAAGCAATCCAAATTCCTTTGGAATTGATGTAAAATATGCCTATCACGAATAGGAAGTGTAAGTATGAAACGCATTCTTGTTTTGCTTCTTTCTTTAGTCTTCGCCGTTGGTCTCTTCGCAAATCTAGTTGTTTATTCTAGTGTTGACGAGGCGAACGCGCGCAAGATTCTAAATGCCTTTGTCGCTGAAACCGGAATAAAAGTCGACTTTGTCTTCCTCTCTTCCGGTCCCGCACTTGCAAGGATCGAGGCTGAGATAAACAATCCCCAGGCAGACGTCTGGTTTGGCGCCCCGCTGGAAAACCACATAATAGCCAAAGAACGCGGCCTCACACAAGCTTACAAGACGCTCTCAGTGTACGGAGTTCTGCCGGAATTCTATGACATTGATGGTTTCTATCATCCGATCTACATGAATCCGCTGGGAGTTGGAATCAACAAGACCGTTCTACAGCAGATCAAAGCTCCAGTACCGGAAACCTGGGAAGATCTTCTGAAGCCCGCATACAGCAGGATGATTCAGTATCCCAATCCCCAGTCTTCGGGAACCGCCTACAGTCTAATAACCGGACTCGTGCAGATCTATGGGGAGGATGGGGCAATCGAGTATCTGAGAAAGCTCGTTCCAAATATACAGACCTACACACAGAGCGGTACCGGTCCCTCCAAAGCCGTCGGCCCCGGTCAGGTAGCGATGGGTATTCAGTTCACTCCGGCCTTCTTCCAGTTTATGGAGCAGGGTTATCCGGTGGATGTTGTCTTCCCGAAAGAGGGAGTACCCTACGAAGTCGCTTCCGTTTCTATACTGAAAGGCGCAAAGAATCTTGCCGATGCCCAGAAACTCGTTGACTGGGTAGTTTCAAAGGCCGGTCAGCAGCAGGTAGTAAATCAGCAGACTTACTTCTACCCGATAAGATCCGACGTCGATTTCGGGACACTTCAACCTCTTTCAACTATTAAATTGCTTCCTGTGGATCCTGCGTGGGCAGCTGAAAACAAGACAAGGCTTATCGAGAGATGGGTCAATGAGGTTCTTCCTTACTGACGATTGATATACTTCTCATGAGGGGGAGAAATCCCCCTCTTTGCTAGGAGGTTCCGCTCGTGGCTTTCAAGGGTGAAGAGACAAAGAATAGGTTGCTCAATCTTCTGAAAGATCCTTTCTTGCTTTTGTTGATACTCCTGATCTTCGCCGCGTTGGCGATATTTATAATCTACCCGATTTTCAAAGTATTCTCTGCCAGCCTTACGAACAGGCAGGGAGAGTTTGACCTGAGCGCTTACAGCAAGGCCTTCTCAAACAGGTATATGAGGCAGGGTTTCTACAACAGTCTTCTAGTAGCAGGTCTTACTGCATTCTTCGGAATGCTTATAGGTTATCTCTTTGCCTATACCGTCAACAGGACGGATATACCCTTCAAGCGCTTCTTCAAGACTGTGGCAGTTCTACCCATAGTCTTTCCTCCATTTATAGGTGCCCTGTCCATAATAATGCTTTTCGGCTTCAACGGACTCATCACCGCCGGTATCTTCGGCATTAGAAACTTTCCGGTCTATGGATTGTGGGGCTTGATGATGGCACAGGTGGTCTGTTTCTTCCCTGTCGCTTTCATCACGCTTGACGGAGTCATCGGAACAATAAGCCCCACTCTCGAAGACGCGGCGTTCAACCTCGGCGCAAACCGCTGGCAGGCCTTCCGTAAGGTTATCCTTCCAATGTCAGTTCCGGGTATAGCTAGTACGATGCTGGTGTTGTTCATCGAATCGCTCGCCGATTTTGGAAATCCCTTGATACTTGCCGGAAGCAAGTTTCCCGTGTTATCGGTCCAGGCATATCTGCAGATTACCGGTATGTACGATACCAGAGGCGGAGCCGCGCTCGCCGTGTGGTTGCTGTTCCCATCGATAGTCGCCTTTATCATTCAGAAGTACTGGGTAGGAAAGAAGAAGTACGTAACTGTTACCGGCAAGCCGACCACATCTGTCTTGAAGAGCGTCAACAAGCCCGTGAAATGGATACCTTTCTCTCTCTGCATGCTAATGGCCGTCTTTACCCTGACCATCTACGCTACGATCTTCTGGGGTGCCTTCGTGAAAGCCTGGGGAATGAATAACACACTTACGCTGGAGAACTTCAGGTATGTGTTCGACGTTGGCTCTAAGGCTATAAGAGACACCCTCATAATAGCCTTCACATCTACGCCGATATCTGCAGTGCTGGGCATGATAATTGCCTTCCTTCCGGTCAGAAAGGTATTTCCCGGAAGAAGGTTAATGGAGTTCACATCGCTTCTCAGTTTTGCCGTTCCCGGAACGGTCATAGGTATCGGGTATATACTGGCCTTCAACAGCAGGCCGTTTTTGCTCACCGGAACTCTGGCGATACTTGTGCTGAACTTCGTGTTCAGATACATACCGGTGGGGATTCAATCAGGTGTCGCCCTTCTTAACCAGGTCGACCCGGCGATAGAAGAGGCTGCCTATACGCTGGGAGCGGACAATCGGCAGGTCTTCATTAAAGTGACCCTACCGTTAATCATACCGGCGTTCTTCTCGGCGCTCGTCTTCGCCTTTGTCCGTGCGATGACGGCTATAAGCGCGGCAATCTTCCTGGTTTCGGCACGGTGGAATCTCATCACTGTTCAGATTCTCAGCCAGAGCGATTCGGGACGGCTTTCAGAAGCCTGTGCATTTTCAGTTCTTCTGATAGCAATGATAATGGGGTTCATATTCGTGTTGAAGATCTTCCTGAAAAACAAGGTCAGTCTTTCCGGCGGCAGCAGTATGGGACAGGGGTGAGATGTTATGAGTTTGATTCTAAAGAACGTTAGAAAGGTCTTCACGAGCTACGGCGTGGAGACAGTTGCGGTAGACAACTTCGATCAATCGATAGAAAAGGGGCAACTAGTAACGCTCCTCGGTCCCTCGGGCTGTGGGAAGACAACAACTCTCAGAATAATCGCGGGATTCGAGATCCCGACGAACGGAAGAGTGATTCTCGACGAGAAAGACGTTACCAATCTTCCCCCTAACAGGAGAAACATATCGATGGTCTTCCAGAGTTATGCGCTCATTCCTCATCTGACAGTTGAAGAAAACATCGCTTTCGGCTTGAAACTGAAGAGGCTAGATCGCGCACAGATGAAGAGGAAGATGCGCGAAATGACCGACCTCGTCGGTTTGAAGGGTCTGGAGAAGAGAAGACCGGACCAGCTTTCCGGCGGTCAGCAGCAGAGAGTGGCTCTCGCAAGAAGCCTGGTAATGGAGCCCAGCGTTCTGCTCTTCGATGAACCTTTGTCTAATCTCGACGCGAAGCTCAGAGAATCTATGAGGCTTGAGATAAGAAGAATACAGCAGGAGGTTAATATAACGAGCGTCTATGTGACACACGATCAAGTAGAGGCCATGAGCATCTCGGACACAATCGTGGTAATGAACGAAGGAAAGGTAATGCAAATCGGAAGCCCCTTCGACATATACGCCCGACCTACGAACAGCTTTGTCGCCGACTTCATAGGTCGGGTGAACTTCATCGACGCAGTAGTCGATTCCGTAGATGGAGATACGGTAACGGTCTCTGTCAGGTCAACGGGAGAGAGACTAATTGGAAAGAAGGGATCGGAAATGTCGCCGGGAAATGAAGTCAAGGTCGTTCTGCGGCCGGAATCGCTTTCCGACAGAAAGGAAGACAGGATAAACATCCTGAACGGAAAGGTCTTGAAGTTTGTCTTTCTCGGTTCCAATGTCGAATATGAACTTGAACTGCCTGACGGAAAGAGGATAAACGCCGTTACCTTCAATCCCATCGAAAGAAAACTGCCGGTCGTTGGAAGGGATACTGAGCTCTACTTCTCCAGAGAAAGCGCCTGGGTAATAAAGGCATAATCGATGGACGGCCACGACGCGCTTACATATTATTGTCTCGATCTTGATTACCCGTTTTTCAGCGAGTGGATTCAGATAACTCCTTATTCTTATGAGTCGGTGGATCCGGGGCCTTACAATCCCGAAAAGGTCGGATTCGCCGACTATCTTGGCCAACAGCATATGGTCGATTCGGACTTCAAAAAATAGGAGTCTGACCCTATTTTATGGACCCTATTTTATGAAGAAAACCCTCACAGATTTTGGTCTGCGATTTCTCTTCTTAATGGGAAAATCGGAGTCTGACCCTATTTATTTTAATTTGCGTCACTCCCTTTTTGTCATCAACAATATCATAGTCTTTGTTACACTGAATTCAAAATGGCAAAACTAGATTCAAGGTTATTGTAGGAATTCGCTCTCTTAAAGATTTTATCCCACGAGACAATATTAACGACAATAAAATTTGAAGTGACGGTGCTATGATTTAATTTGAAATACATATAACAATTGCTTAACCGAAGATTCGGGATTTCAACGAAATTAGGGGGTGTTAGTCTTGCGTAAATGGATTAAGGGACTTCTTGGGCTACTGATCGTTATGAGTATCCTACTATCAGGATGCATAGTTACTCCTCCTGTGGACCAAGGGCAATGGGTTCTGAAGGATTATTGGCAGCATTATATACTTTCGGAGCATTACTACACTTATTCTTAATTCGCTTTACCCGGGTTACAACTGCGATAATGTAAAGATCACTGTCAATTGCTCTACAGCACCCAGCTATGGTTTTGAAGTATGGATAATGACTCAAACTCAGTTCAATAACTTCGTGAATTCGAAAGTAGTGAGTGTTGTTGATCACTTCACTCTCTATTCAGGCAATTACACATTGTATCCCAGTGCAATGTCGCCTGGAGGAACTTATCGTGTCGTGATTGACAATACTGATTACGGATGGGTAGATACTAATTGGGATGGTTATGACGATTACTGCAGATTTGATGCGGACGTCTATTTTCACATCAATTGAGATGCTTCTGTTTCCGATCGTTTCATCCTGGAAGTCCTACCTGATCACATAGCCCTCCAAAACATGGCACAGAACAGTTGGGAAGCTTTAGGACAAAAGGAGGTTCAAAATGAGAAAAGTTCTTTCGGTAATGCTTTTGGTAACTCTTCTAGCTGGAAGCATGGCAGCGGGTTTTACTATGTATGATGCAATGTCTTTGGGACACTATCACGGATTAAAAGATGCAGATAATACCGGCTTCTTTGGGGCTGTGATTCTGGGATCTCTGTCTGCACTGGTTATGAATACTGGTTCGACATCTCTTCCTGCAAAAAGGGTTGCTTATATCAACAGTCTTACAAATGATCTTGAAGCAATCGCCGCCTATGAGGAAGCATATTCATTTGCATATTCTAACCGAATAGCCTGCAATACTTGGAGAGGTTATGTAATTGCTTCTGTCATCAGTTCGGTAATTGCAGTTATTACTCTGCTGTTGGGAGCGTCGAGTTAACAGAAAGAGGATTGCAGAGAAGTCCATTGCTTAGTCCAGCCCTTTTTCTCGGCAAAGTAAGAACTGGGGGATTTGATTAGGACGCAGACCTTTGTGAACGATCCATTTTGCAGTTGTTTTAAGCAAAGTTCTCTGAAATAGCAGATTTGTCGAACGTTGTTTAGTATAAGTACTCTATAAACCTCTTTTGGAGAACGGGCACTTCACGTAAAAATTGGAGTCTGACCCGAATAAGAAAGCTTCTCGAGAAGAGAGAAGGCGTAAATAACCTTTTCGATTATGCCTGGATCTCTTTTGGGGAATCTCTCGTTTCTCAGTTTCATTATCCATTCGCGTTCAAGAGAAGCGTTGTCAATCACAATACCCACACCTCGCCAATATTGTCGGTCACAAACTTCCTTATTCTTCTCCACCTTCCTCTTCTTGAAGCATATCTCCTAAGCACGCTTTGATCTATAGCGAACCTTTCAAAGGCCTCTTCGAAAAGCTCTACCGTCATATCTCCCTGAATATAGTCATAGATCTGTTCATCGCAAAACACATCCACAAGAATCTTTTCAAGGGATGAAATAGGAACATCTTCTACCGACGTAATCGGAGATTGCGTGACTAGGTTCTTGACTATTACGAGTTCCGGTAAGCCCGATCCATAGAGGCGCATATCTCTTTCAGATGGTTTGAGCAGCACATTGTCATAACGGACTGAAAGAAAATCGAATACCGATTCTTCGGCGCCCTTTTCACACTCGACAACAAATCTCCTGCCGGCTGCCTGCTGCGATATGAAGGAGTTTATCCAGTATGAATTTGTCAAACAGATTCCAAGATAAGGAAACTCCCCGGCCAGAGAAGTCCATAAATCCTTAAGTTCATCAGATATAGATGGAAGGAAGGTCGGTTTCACCTCGGTACTGAAAACACCCTTGGCAATTCTAGAAATCATCCCCATCTTCTCCAAGGATTGGGCAGTACCACTAACACTTGCCAATTCACTTGGTTCCCTAATATCCGACAGCCTTAGAAAACTCCCTTTCATCCCATCAATCTTCAAGTCAGACACGGCAAGGTTATCTATCCTGTAGATTCCCCAGCCCGCGGAGCTAAGCAAACCGATTTTCTTGAGTGAATTTATGCGCCAGTCAAGGCGTTGCTCAGAATCCTTCGGGAAGATCCTCGCCAGATAAGCGAGAAGCTTGCGCCTTGTAATAAGTCCCGATTCATCGGCAAGATCGGAGATTTCTCTTTCAAAATCCTGCATAAACACCTCCAACCATATCTATTAATTACGTCAATTATATCAGCTTATTGACATATTTATTAGATATGATCTGAATAGTTCACCAATGAAACGAACCAACTATCTGAAAGAAGAAAATTCCAATTCATGAAAATAGACTGCTTATAACGTACGCAAAATTGCTGAGACTGGCGCTTAGAAGTGAATTTCTCTTTTCTTCAGTTAAGCAGTTGCAACTTTTACTATAGCTGCGCTTGGGTCTCCAGCAACTTCCAATTCCGCCCTTTTAAATTCCATGGCGTTGCCTCCTAGCCTGTTTCTGTTTTCGATCTCTCAACGATCTCTTTGTACTGCTCGCTGCAGCGAAAAATGGAGTCTGACCCTATTTTTGTTGACCGCGAAAAATGGAGTCTGACCCTATTTTTGTTGACCCTATTTTTGTTCACTGTTTTTGTTCAAATTACTGTTTCTGCGAATTCCGCTCTCTTATGTTTTGCCACAAAGAGAGCAAATTCGTAAGAGCGCCTAATACTGCCAGTAGATCGCTCTTTTCCATGCTTTCAGGAACATAGTCTCTTTTCGGATTCGAAGAATGCGAACATGAGTTTCCAATGAGTCTAATTGCGTGCATATAAGAGATCACCCAGGGAGATAACTTGGTCTTGAGAGAATCAATCAATGTTTGGAGCCTTTCATCGACAAGCAGGAATTTATATTTTGATAATTGACCGGAAAGGTGGAAGTCAGATGATATAATTTTAATATCTTTTTTATCTCTAAAAAGGAGGGGGAAATGTGAGAAAAGCTATATTATCTGTAATCATGGCCGTAATGGTTGTTATTATGTTTGCAGCGCATCCGCTCAATCTTTACTCAAGAGACGCAGAAGGAAGAAATGGTGTTGTTGCGGCAGCGAAACCAGAGGCTTCGGAGGTTGGAGTCAAGATACTAGAGATGGGTGGAAATGCCGTAGATGCAGCCATAGCTACCGCTTTCGCTCTTGGAGTACTCGAACCTAACGCTTCGGGATTGGGCGGAGGCGGCTTCATGATCATCAAGCTCGCCGACATGGATGAAGCCATAGTAATCGACTTCAGAGAGACAGCTCCTTCAGCGGCCGGACCTACTTTCTTCAATCTCGACGCCAACAACAGAGTTATTAACCAGGAAAGCAACGTCGGCGGTAAGGCAGTCGGAGTACCCGGCGAAGTAGCAGGCCTACTTTACGCACTCGAGCATTTTGGAACTATGTCAAGAGCTCAGGTGATTCAGCCATCAATTGAATGGGCCGAAAAGGGAATTCTCGTAACTGTAAACCTGTACGACATAATTAACAGCAACTACGACAAGATAGTTGCAATGGAGAACGGTGTAGATCTATATTTGAAGGATGGCGGACTGCCATACGAGATTGGAGAGACAATCGTTCTCAAGGATCTTGCAGACACTCTGAGAATAATTGCTGAAAAGGGTGTAGACGGCTTCTACAAGGGCGACATTGCCGAGAAGATAGCTGCCGAGGTTCAGAAGAGGGGCGGAGTCCTTACTCTTGAGGATCTTGCAAATTATGACCTTCAGATCAGAAAGCCGGTAGTCGGAACGTACAGAGGTTATACAATTCTCTCTGTACCGCCTGCAAGTTCCGGAGGTACCCACATAATCGAGCTCCTGAACATAATGGAGAACTTCGACATTGCGGCGATGGGAGACAATACAGTTGAGACTCTCCATCTCTGGTCCGAAGCGCTGAAGATGATCTTCGCCGACAGATCGAGATATATGGCCGACACCGCATTTGTTGATGTGCCGCTAGTTGGCCTGACTTCCAAAGAGTACGCGAAGACTCTTGCAGAGAAAATCGATATGACAAAGCCGCTTGAATCTGTAAGTGCCGGCGATCCCTGGCAGTACGAAAGTGGTAGCACCACCCATCTTTCGGTCATGGACAAAGACGGTAACATGGTTGCGATGACAAAGTCAATCAATTACTTCTTTGGTTCGGGAGTTGTGGTACCTGGAACCGGAATAATCATGAATAACCACATGGACGACTTTGTAAAGACCCCCGGTTCGGCAAACTCGGTCGAACCCGGAAAGAGACCGTTAAGCAGTATGAGTCCGACTCTCGTTCTTGATCCCGAGGGCAAGCCCTACATGACGATCGGTTCTCCCGGGGCCACAAGAATAATAACGACTGTCGCCCAGGTCATTAGCAACGTAATTGATCATGGAATGCCAATCCAGACAGCAATACTTGCCCCAAGAGTTTACAGGAGCCAGTCCGGTGCGATGTCCATCGAAGGCAGGATCTCTATCAACGCTTACAACAAACTGCTGGAAATGGGACACCAGATAACTGTCAGAGAGGATTACGATCCTTACTTTGGTGGTGTCCACGCTGTGCTGTTCAACCGCGACATTGGCATACTCTTCGGAGGAGCCGACCCAAGGCGTGACGGACAGGCATTCGCGTTCTGATTTGTATATAATTTAGTTCTAACAAAACACGGGGAGCTTCTCCCCGTGTTTTTCTCTTTCAAATCAAATGCAGAGGCGCAATATCATATTTTTATTCCAAATCTCGAGAGAATAAGTGAGAAGAGTGCATAACTCGATACCATGATACTGCTAGATATAATCAATGCTAAATAGGGCTTCCTGAAAAAGCGTACAAAGCGCATGAATAGTGAAGTACAGGCGAATAATGTGGTATAATGGTGCAAGGGAAAACAAGGTATAGACT
>DSBT01000304.1 GCA_011045915.1 Mesotoga infera | reverse complement strand
GCCGCCTCGATCATCGAACTGCTTGGAGGACATGTCGACGTTATAACTTGTTCGGTAGCTGAAGCAGCTTCCCAGCTTGAGAGCGGCCAGCTTAAGGCTCTTGCAGTAATGTCTGACGAAAGGCTGGGTAAGTTCCCCGATGTTCCAACTCTCAAGGAACAGGGAATAAACTGGTCGGCAGGAACCTGGAGAGGAATATCCGTTCCTGTAGGTACTCCCGATGAAGTAAAGGCAATACTTGAAACGGAAGTCTTGAAGATAGCCAATTCAGAGGCATTTGCAGAATTCATGGCAACAAACGGATTTGGTATAAAGATCAGAAACGGCGAAGAGTTTTATGAATTCGCAAAGCAACAGGACAGCGCCTGGAAAGAAGTTCTCGAACTCGGAGGATTTATCGAATAAGTTCTGCCAACAGAAGGCGGCCAAACAGGCCGCCTCTTCTTCTATTTGAGTAATTGGGGTGATTTAATGAATGTGAAGAATATACTATTCGGGGTATTTCTTATTCTTCTTGCAGTGCTAATATTCTACTTCGGCTGGTCCTTTCCAGCGTATAAGATAAGAGGAGAGACGCTTCCCGGTCCAAAATTCTTTCCGTTTACTCTGGCTGTGATTCTGATAATATTCGGCGCCTACTTCATCATTAAGAGCGCTGTTATGATAAAGATGAAGAAGTTACCAAAGGATTCATCTATTGCTTTTGAAGAAAAGTTCACCTTTGAGGGGATTAAGAACATTGTTGCGGTAGTTGCGGCGATTCTTTTCTTTGTGCCGATTATTGAATTGCTGGGCTTCATTCTTGGGACAATAATTGTCTCATCTATTTTGATGATCGTTCTGAATGTGAAAGTTCTTCGTTCTATCATATATTCAACTATTCTAGCAGTCATGATTTTCCTAATATTTGGGACACTGTTCAGGATACCTCTTCCCGAAGGAATAATCATGAACATTGTCAGGGGGTGAGTAGATGGATGCAGTATTAGCAGTCTTCAGCCCTGACGTTATCTTCCCGGTCCTCATGGCAATGACGTTTGGGATTTTCGTAGGTGGTCTACCTGGACTTACGGCAACGATGGCGGTTGCCCTCATTATTCCGATAAGCTACTACATGACCCCTCTCGCCGGTCTTGGAATGGTCCTCGGAGTTTCATTTACATCGATTTTTTCCGGTGATATTCCTGCCACATTTCTAAGAATCCCGGGAACGCCTGCCTCAGGAGCTGCTGCTCTTGATGGATTTGAGTTGGCTAAGAAGGGTAAAGGATCACTGGCGCTCACCCTTGATCTCTTTTGCTCGGCAATCGGAGGATTGATAGGGATACTGCTATTGATACTGGTTGCGCCTCCTCTGGCGAATTTCGCTCTTCAGTTCACAAACTTTGAGTACTTCTGGCTCGGCCTTTTTGGGCTCAGCATGAGCGCAGTTCTAAGCAAAGGAAATATGGTGAAAGGGCTTACTTCTGCAGTACTTGGTTTGGCAATTTCAACTATTGGAATAGATGTTACAACCGGCTTCCCCAGATATACATTCAAGAATATCGAGCTAATGGACGGTCTCGGCTTTATCCCGGTTATGATAGGCTTATTCGGAATCTCCGAGGTGCTGAAGCGTGTTCAGCAGGGCGCCTCTAAGCTCCAGCTGCCGCCGATAACGGAAAAAGTCAAGATCTCTCCATTAGAAGCTCTAGGAATAATCTGGAAGAATAAATGGACATTAATTAAGTCTGCATTTGTTGGTACTTTTGTGGGAGCGCTTCCTGGAGCTGGTGCAGATATTGCGTCGTGGGTTGCCTACGGCGTTGAGAAGAAGACCTCAAGAAACAGTGAAGACTTTGGTAAGGGAAATATAAAGGGAGTAATTGCTCCAACAAGCGCGAACAATGCAGCCCTTGGTGGGACATGGATTCCCGCTCTGGTCTTCGGCGTTCCAGGAGATACTATTACAGCAATAGTCCTCGGAGCGATGCTTATGTACGGTCTGAAACCCGGTCCATTGATATTCATCGAATCGCCCGATTTGGTGAACGGAGTTTTCAGTATTGCGATCCTGGCAAATATCCTGCTTATACCAATTGGGTATCTCGGAATCAAAGCGTTCGCCTTCGTTCTGAAGATGAAAACAAGCGTCGTTTTGACTGCAGTCGTGCTATTTTCTATGATCGGGTCTTTCGCAATCAGGAACAGTTATTTCGATATCTATGTTATGTTGATATTTGGCTTCATTGGATTCATGTTTGAAAGACTATCTGTCCCGTTGGCTCCGATGATACTAGGCTTGATTCTAGGCCCTATGGTAGAGGACAACCTAAGGGTTGGACTTATCAAAACAGGAGGAAGCATGGACCAGTTTTTCACAAGGCCAATCTCACTTGTTCTTTTCATTCTAATAGTTCTGGTCTTTCTTGGCGGTCCTGCTCTTGGCGTCCTAAAGAAGACCTTTTCGAAAAGCAAGAAGGAAGAGTGACGCAGTAAGATAATTACCAAGCGATGCCGAAAGGCATCGCTTTCTTTCAAAATTGCTCGCTCATTCAAGTTTGACATCATTCCAGAAGGTCACGCGGTTCTTAATGTCTTTTGCCTTTTCCAGAGATCGGGATAGTACCATGCCACATTTTCGTTTCTTTCGCTGCCGCAATTATGTTGTAATGGTTAGCTTTGCCCTTCCAGCGTGATATGGTAGTGAAATCACTTAGGCCAAGAAACTCTCTGTTAACAGTCCCCGGAGGAAAGTAATGTTTATCCTCTTAGGATTGTCCAGTCACTGGTGCAACAACTTTTCCGTGCCAAACCGCCTTCATAAAAATCAGCTGATCAATTGAACCATACCTGCAAAGTTAATGCCGAGTATTTGTATCTACTATTATACGACAAGCACTTTCCATATTGAAGCGCACGAACTCTTCGCTTTTGTCGACCTAAAGGTACTGGGCTCCTTCAGAAGCTTGCTTTCTTCCTTAGAAGATCGCGAAGATTGGCAGCAGTCTTTTGCGGAAGGAAACCCCTTTTACGCTAGTTAAGCCCCAATCATTAGTTTGCTTACAGCTGGATGTCTCACCGTGGTAAATAAAACCTCCAACTACAGCTGATAGCATTGACAATCGCTTGCCTTACACCACTTTCGGAAGCTTCATATGCCAAAAACATAAACCCCTCTTCTCCGTTAAAAAATCGCTCTTAGCAAGCGAATTCTTTTCTGACACTAGGCTCTTCGATTCCGTCAAGGTTGAGAATGACATCTCCAGCGAATCCTTTCAAAACCTTCATAGCTCTATGCCCCTCAATGCCAATAATAGAACGGAGACTGCTGAAGAAGAGATCTACAAAGGTTTACCCCTTGATAGGAGCATAAGAATACTTGCTCACCATCTGTTTAGGAGTCTCAGCTTTTCTCACAGAAGAAGCATCATCAGTATTCCATCTCCGTTTTTTGACCTCTTGGAAGCCAAACTCTTTTAAGATTCTTACTGGAAAGTGCCATTTCGGGTCCGTGTACCCAAATACAATTACTCCTCTTCTTGAAGAACTCCGGGCAATCTCGATTGGAGTAGACATAATCTCCTTACTACCCCGGTTTCTTAATGGTCCGAGACGAATAGTCAGTTGAGTACATACAGCTCTTTGCTTGCCGGACCCTGAGGCGAAATCTCGACCGGAAACATGTTGATGAAACCTACTCGTTTACACTTCGGAAATCCAATGATAGAGGGCAGGCAGTTTCGCCTTTCTTCTAAGAACCAAACTGTTCTTCTTCGGACTGATTCAGCAATTTCATTATTCATTCAGCGATCACAACCACACAACCAGCCACGAACTCCAAACTCTCTCTAAATGGCTATTCACTTCAACCAATCGATTCACCTCAGACGAACCTCAGAAAAGAATAAGATCCTTAACTAAACAGAAAATATGAAATAGACGAGACGTCATGAATTTTCCCATGGGTACAAGAAGTCTCACGGTCATGATCTATAGGAGAAACGGATTCTTGGTATGTTCAATTGCAGAAAAATCAAGACCCTCGGCTACAAGATCTCTCAACTTGATGAATACGTACTCATCGAGCAATCCGCTCTGGACTTGGCGTGCAATAATGTCTAGCGACGCTTCCACAGACATACCCTTTCTGTAGGGTCTGTCTTCTGTCAAAGCAACGAAGACATCTGCCAGCATGATGATTCTCGATTCCAGATCGAGTTCCGCACCGCTCTTGCCCCAGGGATAACCGCTCCCGTCAAGTCTCTCGTGGTGATTTATCCCCCAATGCAGTAGCCGGTGCTTCTCAATCGCCTCTCTTCCCCCAACGATCAGAAATGAATCAAATATGTGACGTTGCATGACGAAGGTCTCTTCTTCAGTTAGTTTGCCTGGCTTTTCCAGAATGGAAATAGGGGTTGCCACCTTCCCTAGATCATGGATTTTTGCTGCAAAGAATACTTCCATTGACCTTTCCTCACCCAAATGTGCTCTTCTGGCAAGCAGTCTGGAAAGATAGGCGATCCTTTCAGTGTGAAACGTAGTGAACTTGCTCTTCACATCTGTCATATACATTAGGACATCACCAAGTGATTGAAGATCATTATTACTCAAGGGATTCTCTTCAAGATCCTGTTCAAATTCATTGTAAAGCGTATCTTCATCAACTACGGACCACCAGAAACCCTTCTTTTCAGAAATCTTCTCAAATGCATCTCTCGCTTTTTCGAGAAACTCGTAAGAGTTTGCTATGACATGTTTCACTTCATCAATATGCTTTACAGTTCTCTCTCCAGCTATTAAAGAGATACTCACTGTATCGGCTAGATGAATTACATTTGCCATTACATCCTGATCAGTGGTTGGATCAAGAAGCACCGAATAATAATGGTGTTTTTCAACTACATCTGACAGCTCGGCAATGTCCCTTATTTTACTGACTATCCTGGATCCGATAACGGCATGGTTCTCTTGGACCCCACTATCTAACGCCAACCAGTTTCTTATTGAAGCATTCTCCACCCCCATGCATTCTCTGAACCTGGTTTACTTGAACGGGGTTAAGGAGCCCGATATCGTGAAGAAATCCGATTACATTCATACGGTGTTTGGAGAAACCGAGTTCCATGCCCATTATCTTAGACATATATGCAACCTGCAATGAATGCAGGTCAATCTTGGAAACCTTTTGAAGCAGTCTGAAGAGTAGCAGATACATCTCTTTGGTGTTGAAACGCATTTCGAAATTCCTCCTGTTTCTTGCTGTTCTCAAGAAAAAAGACCTGTCTCTTGCTTTTGGATGCAAATGCATGCCATTGTTTCATCATCTCATGAATACTCTTCTCAGCAACTCGGATCAAGCCATACTAAGTATATGAATAGCTCACTCATTCATATTTGCTAATTCTTGAATTCCTGTAACTCATGGTGTTTATTCACTCATCTTCCATCTTAACCTTTAATGACTCGGGTTTCGGAATATAAATTCTAAATTCAACTTAGTATTGTTCTTTTAGACATTACAATTATTAATTGCACTATTGAGTTTCTTGTATTCAATATGATATTATTAAATATAAGTTTGTAGATTTTGAGGTGATGAAATGAAAGATTTGGGAAGGAATTTCTGGCTGTTCACTGCAGGTCGATTAGTCTCTCTCATTGGAAGTGGAGTCCAGGCTTTGGCAATCCCTCTTTACATTCTTGATATAACGGGGTCCGGAGCAATGATGGGTACTTTCTCTATCGTTACTATGCTCCCAAGAATACTTTTCGGTCCAATAGCTGGAGTATTGGGTGATAGATTCAACCGCAAGCTTATCATGATATACATGGATTTTGCTAGAGGGGCTGCAATTTTGGCGATGGCATACCTTGCAAACAGTGAAGCTCTAACCATAACCCTTCTCTTTGTCTTTCAACTAATAGTCTCAACACTCGATATCTCTTTCGATCCCGCAACAGCCGCTATGCTCCCAGACATAATAGGAGAAGACAACCTATTGAGAGCGAATTCAATTCTAGGAGCTGTGAACTCGATCTCTTACATTGTGGGACCGGCTCTCGGGGGAATTCTCTATGGCCTGTTTGGAATTGAGATTGTCTTTGCTCTTAACGGAGTATCTTTCATAGCCTCAGCAATAAGCGAAATCTTCATCAGGTATCAGCAAACAACCGAAAAATCCAAGGTTTCAGTTAAGAGCGTTTTTTTCGATATTGCAGAAGGAATTACCTTCTTGAGGAAAATCAAAGGACTCATGATGGTTCTTGTTTTTGCTATGGTCTCCAATTTTCTCTTGTCTCCAATCTTCACAGTTGTCTTTCCATTTTTCGCACGGACAATAGTCGGCTTTTCCAGCCAGCAGTACGGCTTTCTTCAATCTGGCTGGGTAGTTGGGGTACTCGTCGGCAATGTCTTGCTGGGAACAGTTCTTGTTAAGAAGGGGCAGGGTCGCCTATTTGCAGTGGGCCTGGCCGCGGAAACAGCTATAAACTTCATTCTGGCAGCTTTTTTCTTTCCGTACTTCACGAAGCTTTTCGGCGGGCCTTCATGGTTGTACTTTTCATCACTTGGAGTACCTATACTTGTAATGGGTGTGTTTAACGCCTTTGTGAACACTCCGCTTCAAACATTGTTTCATCGTATAGTTCCTACAAGTCACAGATCAAGAGTGTTTTCTGTGATCTCTATTCTTGCGCAAATTGCTACTCCTTTGGGTTCCGCAATCTTCGGATTCGCGGTTGACAGATTTCCAGTTCACTATCTTGTTCTGGCATCATGTATCGGAAATGCCATCCTTACTGTTGTCTTTCTTGCAAAAGGCATGTCAAAGCTATTCGAAGAGAAGCGAAGCGAAGACAGGAGCGGACCAACAGGTAGCTCAGTCGAGCCTGTTAGCGAAGGTATTGGAGCATGATCCTACAAATCTTGCAGACTTTCGCGTTCTCACGGATCCTCAAGTTGAGGTATTCTTCTAATCGATCAAATCGGAATCCCTAAAGAAAGAACCGGAGAGGAATTCTCCGGTTCTATGTTATTATGTCAGTTCAATCAGTCGCGTTCTGTGTTTCCTTTTCTGCCACAAGCTGCTCCAACTCAGCAACTATTGAATCTATCTCGGCCTGAGCCTCTTCAGAAGGGTCGACTGCCATGAGCTTCTCGAAGTAACTTAGCCTCTTGCTCAGTTTTTCCTCTATCCAGTCAGGGCTGTAATCAAGATCAAGTGAAAGAGAGTTGTTCCTTATAAGTATGTAAAGAATGTCGGCCATCAATTCCGCGGAGATTTCTCTTTCGATCATACTTTCTAGACCAACTTCGACTTCTTCGATTGTGCTGAATACATAATCTACGAAACTCTGACCATAATTGCTTAGCTGCTGCTGAAGAAGATCCTGGTTCATGAAGATATTTTCCAATTCTTCAAGCAGGGAATTGTAGTGAATCGCGGCAACCTCGGGATTATCGCCATCAAGCTCGTACATCATCTGGACAATCACTCCGCGCTTTTCCCCGATTTCGAAGAGTCTTCGTATAGCAGCTTCGTAGTTAGGACTGTCGGTATAGCCAAGCATTTCAGACAACTCTATGAACACCGCATAATCCAGCGGAGATTCCTCTGCAAGAGACTCTTCGCCAAAGATCTTTGCGGCCATTTCAACAAAGAATTCGTTCGCTTCTTCCTCTGATTCAATGGCAGCGGCATAACGCTTGTAGAAAAGCAGTTCGCTGTCTAGAATCTCATAATCGAAAGCGTTTTGGCTGATATAGTCCTCTATCCAACGACTATAAGTATCGTTCTGGTAACCCGCCACGAAGTCGTTGTAACTGGGCGAATTCATCATGTCTTCCAGAGTGTCTATTTCGGTTCTCTCTTCGACAATTATCAAATGATATCCAAACTCACTTTCAACAGGGCCGTAGAGCTTGCCTATCGGGGCGGAAAGGATTGCTTCTTCAAATTCGGGGACAGTTTGTCCCTTCTGAAGAGATCCTAAATCTCCACCATTGGTAGCCGTTCCCGAATCGATCGAATACTGTAAAGCAGCTTCTGCAAAAGTAATTTCCCCGCCTTCAATTCGATTCGTAAGCTCGGTCGCCGTTGCCTCATCACTTACTAATATGTGTCTTGCTCTTACTGTCTCAAACTGGGTCTTAATTTCCGTCTTGAATTCCTCGAAATAATTTGCAAGAGCTTCATCATTCAATGGCGCAACGGATTCTTGAACAAGCTCTGACTTCAACGTGGCAAAGACATAACTTCTCATCTCTGACCTGAAGGCTTCCAGAGAGCCGTAGATTGTCTCGATCTGCTCAATAACCTCAGGATTTGATGTGTATGTCTCCATCATCGCATCTGTTTCAGCATCGACTTCTTCAGCCGAAGGAAGTAGCTTGTTTTCTTCAGCGTAGTAATCGATAAGCTTTTCATCAACTATGTATGGTATTATCATCGTTTTCAAACCGATTTCGCTTGGAACATAGTAGCTGTCAAAGTATGGATCAAGCGCTATTCCCTGACTTGCTGCATTTGCAACCGTTGCCTCGAATGCTTGTTCGATGTCTTCCTTGGTTATCCAGAATTCTTCCGAAACTGCTTCTCCACCTTTCGTAATCCTAACGGCGTATTCGGCTCCGAGTAGGGCCAGCGAAAAAAGAGCCACCAGGAAAACTAGCATAAACTTCTTCAAAATTATTCCCCCTCGTGTATTAGGTACATTCATGATAACATTTCATTGAAAAGGGTGTGTCACAAGAGGTGAATATTTTGAAGAAAACTGACCTTGATCTGGAAAGCCTCAACAGAGCATCATGGAAGTGGCTGAATTCCGAGGAGTCGATGATATCTGGTGGTGAGAAGTCGCGACAGCCTCAAGCGTTTTATTTTTTTGCGAATGAACAAAATCATTCATATTGCAGAAGATACAACAAAGTAGTGAATTTTAGAAGAGATGTCGAGGACATTGGGCTTTGTGACAAATGCGGAATGAGATTTCGGACTTATAGAGCCGCTCAAATCTGTATATTTGCACCTGCTGAACCTTACTTCACAATCGATTCTCGAGATGACGGAAAAGCGATCGAAGAATTCCCTGACAAAGATCTTGCGGAAAAGGGTGTAAGTGACTTCGAGAGCAAGAGCTGGCAATAAAGAGCTTTCTAATTTGAGCATTCGGAGCATATTTGCTCTCATTGAGCATGGAGAAGACAGGAATCATATGGTAAAGTTTGATTGAATCTTATGATTAAACCTTCTTTGTTCGCATCAAGAGATTCCCTGGTCAAATAGTACATCTTTTTGTTCCTTTCGAAATAAAGGTTTACCATCATTTCTTTGATTCCTGGAGGTGGACAGTGAAGAACTTGTCAAAAACGTTATTGTTGTTTGTTGCAGCCATTTTTGTTGTCTTTTCCATTTCTTCGTGCATCGTTGTGGATAATCCGGTTGTCGTTAGGGTTCCCTTTGAAGAACTTAAAGAGGGCGCTTACTATGGAGGCGGTCTCCTCTTTTCGCCTTCAGACATGTCGATTTCGCACCTGGGAGAGGGAACTCTGATTGCATTTCAGGATCTTACAATGGAGTGGACACTTGAAGAAGGTTCTTCTATCGCGGAGAGAAACTATGGTTATCTCTACATCAAATCCATAGATACGACTGGCATCGAATATGAGTATCTGATTTACGATTCGGAAGGTGCAATTGTAAAGCATGTTGACTCCGTTTTTCAGCCGGTTTCTGTAGGATCTCAGGATTTCTCGAGCTCATCTGATGTTGATTTCTTCTCCGGCGTCTCATACCATTCTGCGGCCGGCATGCAGGATCCAAATATTAGCAATGGGTACCTTCTAACCTTCAGACACGATATACCCGATGGAGAGAATTCCACCCCAATTTCTTTCAGAAAAGTCCTTTTCAGAGTTCAGCAACCACCGATGGTTTCCTCTACCAGATTTCCCAGAGGGGTAATTGCAGTGAGCAATTCTATACCTAGATCACTTGTGATAAACTCTTCTCTACTTGTTCAAGAACCCTCTGAAATCGAAAATCAAATCGTGTTTTCGAGGACGTCTTCTATCCCTCACTTCTCTCAAGGTGATTACATTTTTGACACGATGAACGACTCTTTGAGAAGAGTTGTTTCGGTGAATGATACTGACCCTTCAAGAGTAACACTAGAAACGGAAGAAGCTTTTGTTGAAGAGGCTCTGGGTACGTTAATACTGAACATTGAGGGTGATGTATCAGAAATCATAGAGAAATTTGGATCCGAAAGTGATCGTTCCTTTGCAGAGAGTGTAACAACAAACCTGATTAAGAAAGAATGGGAAGTATCTATCGTTAATGAGGATGAGATGAAAGCTGCAATTAAGAATAAACTGGTCCTCGACGCGAATATCAGTCTTGACTTTCATCTTTCGTGGAACAAATTCAGCTCAAATGGAACACTTCGCTTTCCAGCAACTATTTCTTCGATACTGGAAATAGTTGGAAAGGAAGGGTTCGAGATTGAAAAAACCAAGAAGGTTGCTGAACCAAAGGTAAGCATAAGTGTATGCGGCATTCCCGTAAAAGTCAGCATACCGATTGAGCTATTCTATGGAATGGAAACGCAAATCGAGAGCATTGATCTTCAATTCGGTCCGGAGATAGAGGTTTATCCGAAATTCCATTATGAAGTCGAAGCAAAGATCGATTTCCACGGAGCTCATGGGAAAAGCTATTCAAGAGGTTCTGTAGATTACAATGCAACATTTATTGACAAGATCGATTTCGACGGATCTCCTGAGATCGAAGGAAAGTTTGGTTTCAAGTTTCATACGGGAGTGACTATCGCTTGTGTCCTTCGCCCGGAGATGGAGATGCCGGTCGTTTTCTCTGCAAAACTAAGCGAGTCTGAGGCTGAACTTGATTTTGAGACTGAAGGCCATATTATGATAAAGCTTGATCTGTTGTTCTATAAACATGATTTTGCCAAGACAAAGGTCTTCAGCCAGACAAAGAATATCTATTCGAAAGAGTTCTGAGGGTTGTCAGGATGCATTTCAAATAAGCACTTCAGAATGGTAGATGATTAGTTTGAATCGCCCAAGCTACAGTGATTTCGAGCGATTAATCTGAAGATCAACGCGAAATCTCAGAAATCAACAACAGGAACTCTTCCTTTCTCAATAATCGAAATACTGAATAAGGGCGTCCCCCATCCACATTACTCAAGGGACGCCCTGTTGTCGAAAGCCTTTGTGACTCTATTCTTGATTGTCTCATTTTCCTCAATCCTGCTCTTGAGGAACCACAGGAAAATTAATTTTCCTTAACACGATTTGCGCTAAACAAAGACTAATCGAGACAGGAATTCGCCATCGCCTGGATTTGCTCGAAACTCAGGCAGTGAATCACCACAAAAAACCCTTTCGTAAGTCCTAATCTATATATGAATACTCATTCCATCGACACCTTCCAGCGCTCCCAAAATGGTTTCTGAAAGAGTCGGATGTGGGTGAATCGAATTCTCGAGATCTTCTACGGTTAGGCCGTTCCTGACTGCCACAACCCCTTCCATGATGAGTTCAGTCGCCGAAGGCGAAACGATACTCATTCCCAGAACTTTGCCGCTTTCCTTGTCTGCGATTACCTTGACAAAGCCTGTGTTCTCCAGGACAGTTCTTGCCCTTCCATTAGCGCTTAGTGGGAATTTTGCTATCTTTACCTTCTCTTTGTCATCGATATCAGCCTCCCGCAAACCCGTTGAAGCCACCTCTGGGCTGGAGAAAATTATCGAAGGTACGGCAGAATAATCCATTTCTATCTCATCCCCTGCTATATTGTGGGCGGCCACTATTCCCTCATAACTTGCAACGTGAGCCAGCATGATTCCGGCTCTGATGTCACCGATGGCATAGATCCCTTCTAAGCTTGTCTGCATCCGGCTGTTAGTAACTATCCCTCTCTCAATCTTCAAACCCAACTCCCTAATGTCATCAGTGATGTTCGGTCTTCTTCCCACAGCAACAAGCACTTTCTCGGCCTGAAGAGAGAGTTCTTGTTCTCCTTCTGCATTTAGGATGAAAGAGCATTCTTCTTTCTCAACCTCTGTAACCTCCGTCTTTTCAATTATCTCGACGCCCTGTCTAGTCAAAGATTTCCTTATATCATCAGCAACATCGCTGTCTTCATACGGCAGTATGTGATCTGCCAGCTCAACTATGGTCGTCTTAACTCCTAATGAACTGAAAAATGTTGCAAACTCAACTCCTATAACACCACCGCCGACAATCACGAGACTTTCTGGCATCTCTTCCATTCGAAAAACGTCATTGCTTGTCCATATTCCTTCGACTTCACTGAATGGCCTAAACATGGAGGGTTCTGATCCACTTGCGATAACTATATTATTAGTGTCCAGTATCTCCCCGCTCTGCTCCAAGAGGACGTGCTTTGCATCCTTAATCACAGCCGTGTCATTGAAGAAATCAACTTCATTTTTCTTCAAGAGGTGCTCAATTCCTTTCCTAGACATTGTGATCGTTCTATTCATGTGAGAGATGATTTTCTTCAGATCATAATCAAGATCGGATATTTCGATTCCAAGTCTCTTTGACTTGTCAGCTATCTCGGTATACAAATGCGCCGAAGTCAGCATCGCTTTTGTTGGAATGCAGCCCCAGTTTGTGCACGTCCCACCAAGATATTCCTTTTCAACGAGCGCAACTTTCTTACCCAGCTGAGCTACTCTTATTGCGCATACATAACCGCCTGGCCCACCACCAATTACAACTGCATCAAGCATCTTGTCCCCTCCTTATGAAAATCTTTATATCACCGTATTTATCAGCAATCTTCTTGATTATCTCATGACCTTCTTTCTGAATAGACACAGGAATTCTCTCCGCAGAAAGCGGATAATCTACAATCACAAGCAATACCTCTCCAGGATTCATATTTTTCAAAGTCTTTCTTGCTTGAATATCTGGAATCGGGCAAGATTCACCTCTCATATCAAGAAGCTGATCAGGCTCGATAACGTCAAGCTCGCCCCCCAGGTAATAACTGCATATTCCCTCCGAGCACGCAATTGAGTTGAATCCCTTCAGTTCGGTTATGAAAGAAATCGCCTCATCCAGCATTCTGAAAATATGGGGAGAACTGAAGTCGAATCTCTCAACGCCATGCAAATGACTTGAAGTAAGTATCCCAAGCTTCTTCATCTGCTGCAGATGTCTGTATACAGTTGACAAATCTATCTGAAGTAGCGATGCAATTTCTGAAGCAGTTAGGAAGTTGTCCATCAGCATCGTGACAATTTCGATTCTTGTCTGATTTGAGAAAGTGCGAAACAAATCCGGAAGCTTTATTGGCATCCCAAATCCCTCCCGTAGAAAGAGGTGCACGTCTTGACGAAGTGCACCTCGCGAATCACGAAATAATTGCCTAACCTATTGACTTCTCACATTCCTCAACGATATCAATAAAGTCTTCATAAGTTATCAGAGGCACAGTGACGTCATTTGCTGAGTATCCCCTGGCTTCAATATCGTCCTTAAGAGCGAAGACCTCCGCCTTCGTGGCCAATTCGTTTAGTCCCCAAAAAACACCGTCCTGAACTAGGACGACCTTATCCCCAACTTTCGCCGCACTTATCTTGATTCTTTCGGCAGAATTATCGGGCCCGTTTTTCACTACTACTAAATACATACCAGACACCTCACATGAAGATTACGTTGTCAAACTTGTGGAAGAAATCTCCTAGATCAGCTTCAGCAATTAATTGTGCATTGAAACTCTCTTCGATTTCATGGACTTTCAGTTTTTCCACATGTTCTTTGACACCATAAACTGCTGTCTCGTATCTCTTGATAAACCGAAAACACATAGAGATTGAGAGGAGACCGAGACATTCCGGCTTTGTCTTCTTCGAAAGAGCAACAGTTGCCTCTTCCATAAGAAGAACTGACGGTTCTATGTCTTCGCCATACATTCCGAATGCCGTTCTAAAGGCTTCGTTTACCCAAATAGAGCCTGCAGGCGCTTGATAAACAACAAAAAGTATCTTCTTATCCATTTCGGCACCTCACGCCATCAGATTGACAAATCTGTCGCTGTTGAATATTAATGAAGCCAGTTCAGGAAGACCACTGGGGCTTGAACCTGGAATAATCATGTCCTTCGTTACTCCCCTGTAGTCCATACATATCCCGCAGATTTCGACTTTTAGATTACTCTCTCTTATGAGAGACTCCAGCTTTCTTGGAATGTCTCTATCTATCCGTATAGGCTTAACCTTGCTATTGATAGATAGTATCGAGTCTGCGAAAAGAAAAATCGTAACTTCATGTCCCTTTTTAAGCCCGGCTTCGGCAATCTTGATCGCCGTGTCTAGATCCTCATATGAATACGGAGGCGCAAAAACCTGAATAGTTATCTTCAAGACTGATTCCTCACTTTCTGTAAAGTAGATAGGCCATTGTCCAGTTGCCGAGTATTAAGAAGACACTCGCGATAATAGATGAGATGGCGAGCGTTGGAAGACCCGCGAGGAAGTGCCCTATGTTACAACCACCTGCAAGACTCGCTCCGGCCCCCATCATCGTTCCTCCGATCATGACGACAAGATATGTCTTAGGATTTTTGGGCATTCTCAGTTTGAACTCCTTGGCAAGAAGTGAAGCAATAAGAGCACCCAAAATAATTCCTATTATTTCGAATCCGTCCCATCTGAGAGGCTGATTACTGATATAAGAATCAAATATTGAGACCCAGCCCCCTGTGATACCGAATCCGTAGTTTCTTCCAGCTGCCTCGCTCGTGATCCATGCAATAGGAGAGAGAATAGCAAGCGAAATCGCTGCAACCTTCCAATTGAACTTCGTCTTCCTCTCTGTGGTCTTCGTCCCAAGCGTGTACCAAAGCAAGACAGCTGCGAGTATTACAGCAGGAATCCAGGGATTGACATTCAGGACTGTTGCGAGTGTGGGTCCTACCTTGTCAAAATATACGGAGGAATTCCCATCGACTGTAACGTTAAACTGGGCCGCCCATGTCCTTATGGGTGAAAAAACTCCTCCTCTCATTGCCATTGCTCCAATACCGTAGAAGACCGCAGCTATCATTGCGGTTGTCATTCCCTCACCCGATCTGTATGTTACACCGGACGCACAACCACCGGCGAGAACCATTCCCAGCCCAAATACGTAGGCTCCAACAATATTCCCAAAGAGATTGAGCGTCGGAGGAGCAATACTTATCCAGCCCATCTGAGCCACAAAGAGAACAGTGATCATCTGTAAACCGACTGCAAGAAAACCCAGCTTCCAGAGGTAGTTGTCCTTGAATAGCAATACATCTCTGAAGGCTGAATTGAAGCACACTCTACCTCTCTGCAGAATTATTCCGAAAACAAGACCAACTAATAGACCAGTCCAGGCCATATTAACTCACCCCTTCACTTCAGTTGACTTTTATGTATATCTTCCACTCGCTGTTACCGACTTCCTCAATTTCGAGAACTTCGTGTCCCATTCCCTTGACTGCCTCAGGAATCCTTTCCATCGACATTGCGTAGTCGATCCAAACTTCGAGTATCTCTCCTGATTTCATCTTCTTCAATGCCCTTTTTGTTTCAACGTCTGGAACGGGGCAGACTTCTCCTCTTACATCTACTGACTTCGTTACTTCATACTTCGCCATCTTGTTACCTCCAATTATGTGATTTAGTTCACAAAATTTATATAAATAAAACCGTTGCTATTTCGGAATCTTTGACTTGTCAATCGCCTGCAAATCAGAAGAAGAATCTTCACCAGAATGATAAATGCATATAGTTACCACCCCATTGCCGCTTTCTTCCAACTTGGTAACTATGACAGAATGAAAATATTCATCTTCGCGCATACCTTTGAAGTAGAATTGAATACTGAGGTTAAAGGAGGCAGGAATGAAAACCGGTTATGTGCAAATTTACACAGGTGATGGAAAAGGCAAGACCACTGCAGCAATCGGCCTTGCTGTAAGGGCAGCTCTTGCGGGAGAGAAGGTATTCATTGGTCAGTTCATCAAAGGCATGATGTACAGTGAACTCTCATTACCCAGTTACATAGAGAGAATTGTCATTGAGCAGTTCGGAAGGAAATGCTTCATAAAGAAGAGCCCTGAAAGGCCAGATCTTGAAGCGGCCCGTAATGGACTTGCAAGATCAAGAGAGATTATTATTGGAAGAGAGTTTGGAGTTGTTGTACTGGACGAGATTTTCATCGCCCACTACTATAGACTGATATCTACAGAAGACATCAAGAGATTGATTTCTGCAAAATCTGAAGAGACAGAGCTAGTCTTGACTGGAAGGAAAGCACCTGTAGAAATTCTTGATGAAGCAGATCTCGTTACCGAAATGAAAGAGATTAAACACTACTATTCAGAGGGGGTACAGGCAAGAGAGGGAATCGAGTATTGAGAAAGTTATGAGACCCACAGAAGAACTTCCGTAATCTCAGGACCTTGATTCTTGATTTGCATGGAACTTTGCTGGATGGCACAAAATAGATCTCTGATTTCTCCTTTGAGGCAATATAGAAGCTCAAGAAAATGAGATAAAAACTGCACTTTTCACTGGTCGAGACTACTAAATAGCACGTAAGTGTTCCCACGTTCTAGATCTTGAAGGACCTCATACCCTTCAGATGGAGCTTTTCTCATAAATAATAGATGTGAGATAATTGCGAAACGTTGATCGATGGGAATATTTCACCTTTCTTGCTTGAATTGACACCCGCTTTTGGGGGCAATATTCTCGAGAAAGCAGATTCTCCAGATGTTCCTGATTGTTTTCATGATGGCAGTTTTGTGATCGATCCGTGTCTCCCTTTCCTTCAGAGTAACGAACACAGAATCACAATAGTTGACCATCTTTCCGAAGAAATAAGCAGAAGGAGAATTCTTCAGATAGATTTGCGGGGAATTGGGGTTCTTACTCGCGTTTTGGCCCAGATCAAAGCGGATTTTGAAGGTCAGTTCAGCTACTCCCTAATAAGAACCTCCAATGATCGAGAGTTCCTAGATGTATATTGATCTCGGGTTGAGAGCGGTGAAATCAGCAAAGAAATCACACCAAAGGGTTCGAATTGGGGACTGTTTTCTATCTACGCTGGATTAGTCTCAAAAGGATTGT
>DSBT01000303.1 GCA_011045915.1 Mesotoga infera | reverse complement strand
TCCCGCCTTTTCCCGTAACGTTCACTACCATGGCTCTTTACCACAGCAGCTTACGGTGGTTTGAAGCCTCCACCTGCATAACGGCTTCGAGGGGCCCTCCCTCATCTTCAATTAAGCATGGCTAGAAGTTTCCTTCTTCGCCTTCTTGGCACACTGCAACCCCCGACCCCGTACGCGGCAACGCATCGGCATTGTCTAAGTCTCAATGATTGGCAGCTTGTCAAGCAAGAGTGTCTGTTGTATTCTTCTTCCATGGGACTTTACGCTCATTACTTGAGGTGAATTCATGATCCGGGGCAACAAGAAGTCTAGCAGAGCCAAGTCGGTATTCTTCCTGGTCATTACGGGTCTTCTATGGAGTACAGGGGGCCTGTTGATCAAAAATGTGGACTCAAATCCACTTGCGATTTCCGGAGTGAGGAGCATTATTGCTTCTTTAGTAATATTTGCAGCTATCGGAAAGCCAAGGTTCACGTGGTCTTTTTCGCAGATAGCCTCGGCCCTGGCCTACACAATCACAGTGATCCTGTTTGTTTCGGCGAATAAAATGACGACAGCCGCAAACGCAATTCTGCTGCAGTCGACTGCTCCCATATATGTTGCGCTTCTAGGCGCCTGGATTCTGAAGGAGAAGGCCAGGCTTCTTGACTGGATTACTGTTGCGACAGTATTTGGGGGTATGGCGCTTTTCTTTTTTGAAAGCCTCGACAGCAGAGGAGCGATTGGCAACGTTTTGGCTGCGGCAAGCGGAGTTAGTTTTGCAATGTTCAACATCTTCATGAGACTTCAGAAGGATGGTTCTCCAATGGAGTCGGTGCTTATGGGTAACATTCTGACGGCAATAATCGGAGTTCCCTTTATCATTGGGTCTCTCCCCAGTCTATCTGGATGGGTCAGCCTTCTTATACTCGGAGTTGCTCAGCTTGGGCTATCCTATGTTCTCTACTCAGAGGCAATAAAACATTCCACAGCTCTCGAGGCTATTTTGATTCTCATGATCGAACCGATTCTCAGCCCGTTGTGGGTATTTCTCTTTATGGGAGAAATTCCAGGCAAACTTCCGTTAATAGGTGGGGCCATAGTGATTGGAGCGATAACAATCAGATTCATATTCAGAACTATGGCCGGGAAACCCATTTTCATGAAGTACTCCGTTCCCAAGCGCTTTTTCAAAAGAGATAGATCTTAGTCTCGAAGTTTTCTTCTTTTTTGAAAGCCTCCCTTCTCATAATGTTGTAAAATAGTAAGAATACCTTACAAGAATGGAGGTGGATCATGCATTCAGATGAAGTATACTCCGTAGTTATTAACAAGATACTGTCTGGCGGAGCGGATTTTGCAGAGATCTTTTTGGAAGAGAGATATACCGGAAGTATTAGCATGGTTCAGGGTGAGGTCGAAGGAAGCGTTTCCGGGAAGCTCTTTGGAGCAGGGTTGCGTGCCTTCAAGGGAACAAGAAGCATCTATGCTTACACCAACGACCTTTCGCTGGACGGCCTGATGAAAGTTGCCGAAAGACTGAAAGCAGTTATAAATCAGGAAGGAAGGGAAGAAACAGCAATCGATTTCAGCAAGAGAGACTATGTTAACTTGGCCCCGATCCTCTTCGCGCCTGGAGAAGTTTCCAAGAGGGACAAGGTTGGAGTGATGAAGCTTGCGCACGAGGGCGCTAAAACCTTTGCAGGAACAATATCCCAGGTTGTTGTGAATTACAGTGAATACGATCAAAGTGTCTGGATCTATAACTCCGAAGGCGTAAAGGCCAACGATCGCCGTGTTAGAACGAGACTTGCAATATCGGCCGTTGCTACCCGAGATGGGGAAATGGAAAGCGGCTTCTACGGTCCGGGGGCTGCAATGGGTTTTGAATTCTTCAATATTTCAGACCCACGCGCTGCCGGAGCAAGGGCAGCAAGAATAGCCGACAGAATGGTCAGAGCTGAATATGCGCCGGCCGGCAGAATGCCCGTGATAATCTCCAACGAATTCGGCGGGGTTATTTTCCATGAAGCTTGCGGTCATGCCCTCGAAGCTACCGGGGTAGCAAAGGGAGCATCGGTCTTTGCAGGAAAGCTGGGACAGAAGATAGCGAATGAATGTGTTTCGGCGGTGGACGATCCGACCATACCGAATGCCTGGGGATCGGCAAATGTTGACGATGAGGGAACTCCGACAAAGAGAAATCTACTTATTGACAGGGGAGTTCTGAAGAGCTACATGATCGATCGCCTTGGAGCGATAAAAATGGGGATGGAGCCGACTGGAAGCGCGAGAAGGCAGGACTACACTTATGCTCCTACCTCCCGTATGAGCAACACCTTTCTTCTTCCTGGAGATTACTATCCCGAAGAAATCATCGCCGCTACCGATTACGGTCTGTTCGCAAAATCCCTGGGCGGCGGTTCGGTCATGCCTTCCACCGGAGAATTCAACTTTGCAGTCAAGGAAGGTTACATGGTGGAAAATGGCAGGATAACCCGGCCCGTCCGAGGAGCGACTCTGATCGGAAGAGGAAATGAGGTTCTGACGAAGATCGACATGGTCGGCAACGACCTCGAGAGAGGCCAGGGAATGTGCGGATCCATTTCTGGCTCTATACCTGCAGATGTGGGTCAGCCAACAGTACGAGTCTCTGAACTCATAGTTGGGGGGCGAAACTGATGGATTTCAAGACCTTCGTTGATAAGGCTTTCGAAATGTCTAGAAGAAAGGGCTTTGATGAGGCTCAGATCTACTATGCCAGGGGCGGAGAATTCCAGTTGAGCTCCTTGAATGGGGAGATTGACTCATACAAAGACGCGAGTTCGACAGAAATCTACTTCAGCGGTCTGAAGAACGGAAAGATTGGTACGGCTTTTTCTGAGGTGCTGAACGAGGAATCGGCAGAACTTCTTGTTGGAGAGGCTTTCGAAAACCACTCTGTGGCCAGTGGGGAAGACGTCTATAGCTTTTATGACGGGTCCGGCAAGTACCCGGAATTTGACGGTTATTCTGGAGCATTTCAGAAGAAATCGGTTGAAGAGAAAATGGACACCGTCATTTCTCTAGAGAGAACGGCACTTGATTATGATAAGAGGATTCTTATGGTTCCTACATGCAGAACGGCAGACACCTGGTCGGAAGTTTTCATCGTAAACACTCTTGGACTTAACAAGCATTACAAGAGCGACGGTGGATTTGCAGTAGTTGTAAGTCTTGCCGGAGATGAGAAATCAAAGAAGACGGGGTTCAGTATCTCACTGGTAAGAACACCCGACGACCTTGATGTTCAGAGAATGGGTAACGAGTCTTCCAGAAGAGCCGTGGAACAACTGGGCGCGGGAAATGTGAAGAGCGGAAAGTACAGAGTCGTTTTCAGAAACGATGTCTTTGGGCAGCTTTTCGGGACATTTACTTCCATGTATTCAGCAGACAATGTTCAAAGGGGCCTTTCCGTGCTGAAAGGAAAAGAGGGAACTGTAATCGGTTCCAGCAAACTCACGGTTTATGATGATCCTTTCCTGCCTGAGAGCCCTTACAGCAAGCCGTTCGACGATGAAGGCGTCCCAACTTACAGGAAGGCTATGGTTGAAAACGGAAAGCTGAAGACCTTCTTGTATGACCTTAGGACTGCCGCTAAAGAGGGAAAGAAATCCACGGGCAATTCAGTGAGAGGGACATACAGATCGAAGCCTTCAATAGTTCCCGTTAATATTGTTATTCAAAGAGGAGAGAAGAGTTTTGACGAACTCCTCGAAACTATGGGTGAAGGCATTCTAGTCACCGAACTAACTGGCCTTCATTCAGGTACAAATCAGGTTTCGGGTGAGTTCTCTTTGGGTGCAAGCGGTTTCTATGTAAAGGGCGGCAAGATAAGTAATCCCATAGAACAGTTCACGATTTCCTCCAACATATTGAAGGTCTATAATGGAATTGCTGAAATTGGTTCCGACCCACTTTCATCTATCTATCGAGTGAGTTCTCCTTCGGTTCTTATAGATGAGATTGATGTTGCATCTGAATAACAACGGAGGTGTTCCATTTGCCTTTATACAAGTTTGTCTGCAAAGAATGTGGTCACAATGAGAGTCTTCTCTTGGGAATGAGCGCTCCGGTGCCTCCCTGTGAAAGATGCGGAGGAATTCTCTCAAAGCAGATAACAAATATATCCAGTTTCGGTTCTTCTTCAGGTTCAGAGAGCTGTGGATCTTGTTCGGGAGGCAGCTGTTCAACCTGTGGACACTGACTATTTAAAACAGATAAGTGCCCGGGAAATCTGCCCGGGCACCTGTCTTTCCACATATCCCAATGAATTCACTTGCCTTCAGTACAGTTCGCTAGAGAATGTAAGATCATCTGGAACAGCCACAAATAACCTTCCAAACCAATAGCAAAACTCTTTTCAGTATAGTTCCAGATATTTGCTGATCTCCCAGTCGGTTACCGAAGCGCAGAATTCGCTCCATTCGCTCTCTTTTGATCTGACGAAGGTACTGAAAATATGATCGCCAAGCGTCGATTTCACGAATTCACTGTTTCTGGTAAACTCAAGAGCATTGATTAGAGTTCCGGGGAGGTTTTCTATCATCAGTTCCTTTCTTCTCGAGCCTTTCATCTTGAAAATATTTTCATCTACCGGATTAGGTGGCTCGATCTTCTTCTCAACTCCGTCAAGACCGGCTGCGAGGGTCAGTGCTAGAGCAAGATAAGGATTGCAGGTGGGATCGGGACTTCTGAATTCCAGTCTCGTTCCTTCTCCTCTGGTGCTGGGTATTCTGATCATAGCGCTCCTGTTTCCCAGCGCCCAAGAGATATTAACGGGGGCCTCGTATCCCGGTGTAAGTCTCTTGTAGCTGTTTATAGTTGGATTTGTGACAGCAGTTATCTCTTTTGCTCGTGATATGATTCCCCCAACGAAACTCAAAGCGGTTTCACTTAGCCCGTGATCTCTTGAGGGATCATGAAAGACATTCTTGCCGTCCGAGAACAGGCTCATATGAATATGCATTCCCGATCCGTTGACTCCCGAAAAGGGCTTAGGCATAAATGTGGCATGAAATCCGTCGGCAATTGCTATTGTCTTAACCACCCATTTGAATGTCTGAATATTGTCTGCGGTCTTCAATACGTCCGTGTATTTGAAGTCAATCTCGTGTTGTGAAGGGGCAACCTCGTGATGAGCGGCCTCGACTTCGAACCCCATTTCCTGCAGAGAGAGCACGATCCTTTTCCTGACTTCTTCGCCTCCGTCAACTGGAAGGAGGTCGAAGTAGCTTCCCGTATCCAGAAACGCTCCGATCGGTTTTCCGCAGTCACGGTCTCTCTTGACTATAAAGAACTCCGGTTCCGGTCCGGCGAAAGTCTCAAATCCCATACCCTTGGCGCGCTGGATAACTCTCTTCAAAACATATCTTGGATCTCCCTCAAAGGGTGTCCCGTCAGGTTTGTAGACATCACAAATGAGTCTTATGGTCTTTCCCTTGCCATTGTCCCAGGGAAGGAAGGCAAAAGTCGAAAGATCCGGTCGCAGATACATGTCGGACTCCTCGATTCTCACAAAGCCATCGATTGAAGAGCCGTCGAACATGGCACCCTTTTCCAGTATTGCAGGCAGCATTCTTGCAGGAACTTCCACATTCTTCAGCATACCGTTTATATCGGTTATCTGAAGTCTTACAAAACCAATTTCTCCAGATTCACACTTCTGAATCAGTTCCTTTTCAGTCATGTTTCCCCCCGCTATCCTTGCCCGACCCATGGGCGTGAGATACTTTAGTATATATCTAATTCTATACATTAAGGGAACTATCTTGAGAGATTTCGAGCAAGAATTGATGATAAACTAATCACAGGGAGGTGCCTGATGAACATCAAGCGTGCGTTTATCAGTGTTCACAACAAGTCGGAAGTGGAGACAATAGCGAGTTATCTTGCTTCAAACGCGGTAGAGATAGTTGCAACTGATCATACTGCAGAATACCTCATAGCTCACGGCATAAGGGCAATAAAGGTTGCAGACTATACTAGTTTCCCACCGATATTCGACGGAAGGTTGAAATCTATTCACCCAAAGATAATCGGTGGAATACTTGCGATTCAGGATCTTCCTGAGCACATTGATGAGATGAGGGAGCACTCGATTCTTCCTTTCGACTTGATAGTTCTTAATCTGAAGCCTTTTGAGTCTGCTGTTAAGGAATCGCCTGACGAGTCCAACCTTTCGAAAGAAATAGATGTAAGTGGACCTGCTCTGTTAATGGCAAGTGCCAAGAATCATAGGGATATTGTTGTAATATCAGACCCATCGGACTATGAAGAAGTTATCGCGAGTTTGGAAGATTGTGGAGATGTTCCTCTCCTCAAGAGAAGAAGATACGCGCTTAAGGCGATATATGCCGCCATGCTCTACAATTCATCTATCCATAAGGCTCTCTCTCAGATATTCGCATCCGAGAAATACGATTATACGATCATGGAACACGTTATGCAGCTCCTCTATGGCGATAATCCCTCTCAGAGTGCTCATTTGCTAAAACTCACACAGGAACCGGGACTGCTAGATGAGGTTCAGATCGGCAATCCTTCTGTGGGGCTTAAGAAATCGCAACTGAGGAATATGAACGTGTTCATGGAACTCTATTATTACAGTGACAACATCTCCGTGTTTCTTGACAAAGGGAAAATAGTCAAAGTCTGTGCAGGCAAATTGCCCGAACACGCTTCTGATGGGGGTCCTGATACGATGTTCGCTTCTACTTTTGCCATCGACGGAGATACTCTCAAGAAACTTCATGAAAGTGGGATCGAGGCTTTCGGTGGCGTTTTTGATCGTGATGCGATACGAGCCGCACGAGAAAGAGATATCATGATACTGACAATTCCTGCGCATGAGGCAGTGTCACTCTCCGAAGAAACATATTCCGGCTTTGGCAATTACTTCGTAAGAGAACGCACGTTCAAGTTGAAGAACTACGAACTTGAGATTGATGACAAGCTCGCTCTCTGCTGCTCCCGTATAAATAGGTCAAACAGCTTCTCGATCTTCAGAGACGGACAGAGCCTGCTTCTTCTGAGCGGATTGAGTTACGGAGAAATGATGAACTGCGACTTCACAAAGCACGATCTCAGAGAGTCTGTTGTGGCTTGCGATAATGATTTGACCGACGAGCTAATAAGAAAACTCGTGGTCGCCGGGGTCAAGAGACTCATTTTGCCGGGTACAAAAAGGACTTATTCCCAAAGAAACGTTCTTGTGCTTGGAATTGACTTCACAAGACTCAACAATTGACTAGTACTTGAAAGCTGCGAAGACAGACTATATAATGTAGTTACACCATGCTAGGCGGGGAGCTGGCGGTTCCCTGTACCCGAAATCCGCCATACGCGGGGCCGAATGCCTTTTGAGGCTTTGCCGGTTTGGTGTCGGTTTGTCTGAAGGTGTTGAGGATTGAGTCCTGCGCAACGGGAACTTGCGAACCTGGTCAGATCCGGGAGGAAGCAGCCATAAGCGAGCACTCTCGTGTGCCGCGGGGGCGCTCAGTCTGAGCCGGATGGCAAGTACGGCCAGGTCGTCACTGTCGATGAAGGATGCATGGTGTTTCTTCTTCTATGTATCGCGCTTATCATCTGCTAGAATTAATTTGACAATTATAGACGGTTTTAGGAGGTACATAGAATGTTGCTTAAGGGAGAAAAAAGCGCGGATTTCTCGCTCTTCGGTTCAGATTTCAAAGAGTACAAGCTTAACGAATATCTAGGAAAGAAAGTTGTTCTCGTTTTCTATCCCGGTGCATTCTCGAGCGTCTGTCAAAGAGAACTCTGCACTTTCAGAGATTCGCTGGCGAATTTCGATACCATGAATGCTATTATCTTGGGAATAAGCATGGACAGCCCCTTTGCCAATAGAGCCTTTAAAGAGCAGAATTCTCTTTCCTTTCAGTTGCTTTCCGATATTGGAGGGGAAGTGTCGAAGAAATACGGTGGTGTGCACGAGGATTTCTCCGGCGTCAAAGGCCTTACGGTCTCAAAGAGGGCTGTATTCATAGTGAGCAAAGATGGCAGGATCGCTTATACATGGGTTTCGGAAGATCCGAGAGTAGAACCCGACTACGCAGAGATCTCAAATCAGCTGAAGAAGATTTAGCGGTGGGGAACACCCATCGCCTTTGTTATTGGAGGTTAGCATGACTGAATTCAGCTTTCCAGAGTATTCAACAGAGCTTCTCGAAAGTCTTAAGGCAGGCAAAGTTCTGATTGGGGTAACAGACGGAGTGGAAACTAACCTGATGACAGTTGCCTGGGGTTTCTTAGGCAACACCTGGAATCGACCAGTGTTCATCGCCATGATCAGACCGAGTAGATTTACACACAATTTCTTCAGGAGCAGCGATGGCTTCTCCGTTAACTTCATGTCGGAAAAGTGGCAGGAGGCCTTAGACTTTTGTGGCACAAGGAGTGGAAAGTACTTCGACAAGTTCAAAGAAACCGGTTTGACTCCTCAAGAGGGAATGTCGCCATCGATAGTGATTGTGGGTGAGGCAGATAAGGTATTGGAATGCAGAGTTGTTTCTAAGGAAGCATTAACACCTCTTGCTCTAAACGGAAGCATAGCAAGCACTTTCTACGGTGATAATTCATATCATTCACTCATATTTGGAGAAATCACTGATTCATACACTCTTCCTTGAATAGACTCCCACGATAACGGTAAGCAAGAGAGAGGCTACTAGAATCGACCACAATATGTAAGACGACCAGTTTGGAGTCTGCAGGCTCAATCTTGAAGAAGAGTCTTGCAGGAGAATATCTCTTGCGAAAAGCAAAGATACAATCGATTGAAATGAACAAAGGAATCCAAGAACAAGATTCCAGTGCTTCATTCCCGCGGATATTGCGGCTATCTGTGCGGAGATAAATATCATGAAAGAGACCGGCGCCAGCATTATTCCCAAGAGAAAGACTAATCTTATGGAATCCGGGTTCTCCACTACGGTTGCCGACATCTGGTTTGCCATGATGATAAGAACAACGGACGACAAACCAACGACTATTCCTGCACCGGTCAGATATTTGTAAGCCTTTTCTTTTCTACGGGCGTGAGCAACGCTTACTGCACCCCGGTCTCTCTTCTTCAATTCGATCACCCAGACAGCCAGAAATCAGATCAAAAAAACTCTGAAAAGCAACGAGCACACCTTGCCAAGTACTGTGCATAACTGAGATACTGACAGAATATTATCATTATACTGCAAATAATATCCATTATCAAAAGTCAACTAGAGCTTGCATTGGAATCTATCGATGTCAATCATTCGAATGTAATAACATGGGTTTTCAACATAAGGACAGATCGCCTGCTGAACCGTCCAGGTTCTATGTCAGAAAAAACAGATAACTGTAATCTCACTCAAGGCTCCCTTCTCTCAGAGGGAATTACTGCAATCATCTGAAGTGGTAAGGTCATGCTTGGGAATAACCCAGTGGAAGAAGACTTGAAAGCAACGCAGGAAATGAGGTTGATAAGTTGCGATCATTCCTGCCTGCAGACTTCTCTCCAAGTACAAGAGAAATGAACACCAGTGATATATTGGTTTTGAGTTCCTGGAAGCAACTGAAATGAACTTGTTCGCAGTTGCGACTATCAAAAGGCAACGAATAGCAAAGAAGACAGAAATATACACTCGCATTTATACTCTACAGAGTGATTCTGTCTGTGGTGACAAATGAAGGAGGCTTTGCCAACAGCGAATATGGGATTAGGTAAGATTTGCCTTTATTTAGAGAGAATGGCATCGAAGTCATTGACATTCATGGTTCTCACAAAAGTATTCTTCTCTTTCGTGACGGTACCACTAATTGCCCTTTTGCTCGGATCATTCTTCTCCTTCTCCGGAAGAAAAATGGTCTTCGACTGGGGTTTTTTGAACCTTGCCGATAGTTTTCCAGGAATGGTCATTTTCATGACGGTAGCTTTCCTATGGTTGCTCTGTTTCTCGTTTGAACAGAGCGGGCTGGTCAGGTTTTCGTCTGCCGCTCTGAAAAACAGTGAGGAAAGAGTGGTATCAGTCTTGAAGAGAATTCTGAGAATTTTTCCTAGATTGCTTGGTCTAGCAGCATTCAAGGCAGGAATCCTTTTGTTGTGTGCTGTTCCTGCATTTAGAATTCTTCCGGCATTGGGGAGAACCTTTACCAGACAACTCCCTGTCGGAACGTATCCGTCAGTCGGTACAGGCGCATTCGGATGGATCGCTGCCATGCTCTCCCTTCTCGTTGTATCAAGACTTCTAATTTCATGGGTCTTCGCAATTCACTACGCCGTTCTTGAGGGAAAAACCTTCGTTGGTTCTCTCAAGGCAAGTACCAACCTTGTCAATGGCAGCAGAAAAAGGGTTTTACTTACTATGCTAGCGTTCTGGCCGCTTTCTCTTCTGCTTATCATAGCCAATTCGACAGTGTTCAGGGTTTCAAGAGACTTTGTTATTCGATCGAGTTGCGATCCGACATCCATGAATATCCTTAAGCTATCTGTGTTTGCTTCAGTCGAGACTATGATTACAACCGCTCTGTCTATTGGAGTGTCCGTCATCTATTCGATTCTCATGACAAGACTGTTTTATGAACTGAAAGAAGGATATTCGGATGATGAAGCAACATCAGTTACGAATCCTGTCAAGACTAAATCACTGACTTTGCAGAGACCCTGGATTCTTCCCTTGCTTATATTTCTAGCGATCCAGGGAGTCTTCTTTGGTTACTTTGGTCGTTTTCTTGTTGATTCTGAGATCGAACTGCCTCTTGTTACTGCACACAGGGGAAGTTCATTCAAAGCGCCGGAAAATTCCTTGAGCGCAATCAGAGCCGCTTTTGAAGATGGAGCGGACATTATCGAAATCGATGTTCAAATGACAAGAGATGGAATACTTGTTCTCAATCACGATAGATCGCTCACAAAGGTCGCAGGCGTCGGAGAACGCGTTCACAACCTAAGCTTTGCTGAGATAGCAGATCTAGACATTGGAAGCCGATTTTCAAAACAGTTTTCGGGAGAGAGAATTCCGACTCTGGCAGAAGTCATTACATACATGACCAAGATTCCTTCAAGTGTGAGACTTAATGTTGAGCTTAAGGATTATGGGTACTCGCCGGGAATTTCCGAGGCGGTCGTGCAGCTAATCAAAGAGATGGATTTTTCCGACAGGGTTATGATTACTTCTACGAGTATCGAAAGGCTTTCGGCCGTGAGAGAGCTTGCGCCAGATATTTCCATTGGACTCATTGTAGGGTATCTGAGCAGTAGCGTCTGGAATGCTGATGTGGATTTCTATAGCGTTCCCTCTACGATTTTGAATCAAAGGTTCATTCAGAGAGCAAGATCATTGGAAAGAGATGTCCATGTATGGACTATAAACAACACGGAAGCGATGTCGCGATATTCCGCGATGGGCGTCGCTTCGATTATTACCGACAGACCTGATGTCTTGTCTAGGCTCCTTCTGAGTCAGGCTCAAATGTCGATCTTTCAGCTGAGAGTGCTCAGCATTTTGATGACATAATAGTAAACTCCCAATAGGACTTCGGTTACAGAGCCCGCAGGAAATGCCGCAGTTGCGCGAGTAAGTGAGGCCGACTACGTCGGGAAGTGATACCGGCGCTTGCGCGCCAGGAGTGTTAAGAGCACAGATAGATTTGAGGAACGAGATATCGTGCAGGAACCCTTAACAGAATCTCCAAACAGGGACCCCAAGCAGGGTCATTTTTGGGCAGGCTTTATGGGGATGACGTTTCGCCAGATCTATTTTCTCGCTTTCTCGATTGATCTTATCGAAAACATCAGTTGCATGTTCCATGATGCAAATTGCAAGTTACAAGAACAAAGTCCAAAGAAATGGTTCTCGGTTTGGAGTCTGGCAAAGATAGTCCAATCACTATTCTAAATGCTATGAGGACTTCATCAGTGATTTGTTGCGGGATCTGGTTTTTGATTTCAACGAAGAGGGCTCACAACAGCGATAAGCAAGTCTTTCTTAAGCGTAAAGCGGATACTTGTTGTCAAGGTGCAGCCGCACAGAATATCCCCCGATATCAAGCTTACAAGTATTTGAGATCCCCTGCGACCACAAAAAAGAACAAGTTCGCGTATCTATGCGCTCCGGCAAAAGTAAAATGCAGTCAAATGGTAAGAACTACGTGTCTGCCGGTTTTGGTGTAGACTAATTTCATGGACATTTTGAAGAAGAAGTGGATGGCGGCATTAATCGCTGTATTCTGTTCGGTTCTCTGGGGAAGCGCTTTTCCCGTTCTTAAACTCGGTTACGAGGAGATGGCAATTTCCCCGGATGATGTTTCAGCTAAGCTTGTCTTTGCCGGAATCAGGTTTTTGGGAGCCGGCATTATGGTGCTTCTGCTTGCGATACCTTTGGGTAGAAAGGGAAGAGTGAAGTTCGTTAAGAAGGACTACATGCATTTGTTTGCACTTGGAGTATTGCAGACTTTTCTCCTGTACTTCTTCTTCTACAATGGGCTAAGTCATACAACAGGCATGAAGTCTTCGATAATAATGGCGGGGGAGAATTTTCTCGTGATCCTCCTTGCTCACTATATCTACAAGAATGATCGCCTGAGCTGGAAAAAGATACTTGGGATGATACTGGGATTCGCGGGGGTTTTCCTTGCAAATTTCGAAGCGGGATTCACGCTGAGTTTCGTGTTCAAAGGCGATGGTTTCATGTTGATCGCAGCGACTATCGGTGCATTCGGCACTGTGTATGCCAAATGGATGTCGGCAGACCGATCCCCCTTTCTGGTTTCTGGATGGCAGCTTTCGATCGGCGGCTTTCTTCTCCTCATCGCCGGTCTTCCCGGTTTGAAAGAGGATTCACTTGTTTTCACGCTCAAGGGCAATCTCCTTCTGGTGTATTCTATGCTTCTTTCGGCCATAGCCTTTTCCTTATGGTATGCGATTCTCAGCTTTCACAAAGCCGGTGAAATCACTATGTTCCGATTTGTTATTCCAGTTGCGGGTGTCTTTCTCTCGGCAGCCTTTATTCCAGGAGAGGCCCTCAATTCGTACATGGCGGTTGCCCTCATATTGGTTTCGGCCGGTATTGTTGTTGTCAACCGGAGGAACAGAACAGTCTCAGAAGATAGGTCCGCTCGGTAAATCTGAATATACCTTAGGAAATTCTCATAGGGTACCTGAGGCCCATCGTGAGCTTCGAGCACCTCCTATTGCCGAAAAGAATTGCGCAGAACTTCTCTTCAACAAAATCACTCCGGAAGAAAGACGCGGCAAAAAAACGGAGTAATCGCTTCAATTTGCTTTATGGTTCAAAATGAAATGGAGTCAAGAGTGATCGACGATTTCTCCGGATCGAAAACAGCCTTCACATTTCATAACTTTATGAAGAGACTCGAAGAGAAGACGTGGTCGACTCTCTCAGGTGCTTTTCGCGAATCTTCTTGCAGCGAGTCTGATGCCGATGGCGCCAAGAGGGGCCGTTATAAGGATCGAGAGTACTGAAACCGAAAGTATCACATCTCCGTAAGCAACTCCCATTGCTAAGGGTATTCCTCCCACTGCAGCCTGAACTGTGGCTTTGGGCAGATAGGAAATCATGCAGAAGAGTCTTTCTCGAAGATCCAGTTTAGAACCGAGAGTGGCCGCCAGAACGCCCGCGCTCCTGAATATGAGTCCAACAAGAATTACAAGTAGTCCCATCAGCCATGAGTCGCCTATCGCACGTAAGTTAACACTTGCACCTACCAGAACGAACAGGAAGATCTCGGCGACAACCCAGATTCTCTCCATTTTTCCTGCAATCCTGTCGGCGGCTACAGGAAGCCTTTCTCTCAGGACGAAACCTATCGCCATAACACCAAGAAGAGTTGCCGCGGGGAGTACTTCCTCGAGTTTATGAAAAAGGAACGCAATCATCAGGATCAATAGAACCTTCTTCGTGTCTCTGATATGGAATCTCTTGAAGAGCAGGCTGAAGAGAAAGCCGATTGCCGCGCCAAGAGATATTCCGAGAACAATCTCTACCGGCACCATTAGAAAGGACATTCCGATACTGACATCCTTTCCTCCTTCAATTCCCAAAAAGACCGTAAAGAGTGTAATAGCCACAACGTCGTCTATTGAAGCTGCCGCCAGAATAGTTGAAGGTATTTCGTTTCTCTTTCCGAAGTTCTTTTCTTTCAGTCTCAGCATCTCTGGAACCACTACCGCGGGCGAAACCGCCGCAATTATGAAGCCGAGCATTCCACCTTGAATGAGGCTGAGATTCAGGAAGAAGTGAGCCATTACCATAATTGAGAAACCTTCGTAGAGCCCTGGAAGAAAACTAAGGCGAAGAGCGAGGGGACCTATCTTCTTGATGATTCTCCGGTTCAATCCGAGACCGGCGCGCATCAAAATGACTATGAGCGCAAGCAGCCGGACTTCATCGGATATTGAGAGCAATGATGTGTCTATGAGATTCATTGCATTCGGTCCCAACACTATTCCAAGCGAGACCAGGCCAATCAGACCGGGAAGACGGATTCTTTCAAAGAGGGAAAGCACAACTATCGAGAGAATAACTATAAGGGAAATGCTAAGAATCATATATTCCTCCAGAGTCAAGCAGTGCCAGGCTGCAAATTTCTGTAGAAGCTATCAGCTGGTGGCGGTTCTGGAGGAGTCTGCTCCAAGGCAAGCTTCATTGCCTAGAGAATTATATAGTCTATGCGTTATACTGTCAATGACCAGTAAACGGAGGTGATCTCTTGAGCACTTTTCTAGCCATTGTCGGCGCATTGTTCCTGCTTTATCTTGCAATTAGGTTCTTCCCTGCGTTGATTATGATTGTAGCCGGCGTAGGAGTGATAATGATAGTGATATTTGCCATAGCCGGTCTTTTTGTTGTCTTCTTGCCGATCTTATTGATTGTCGGTCTGATACTGATTATCGTTAAGCTTGCGTCATGAGAGACACCGATCTTACTGCAATACAGGTCTGGTTCGATCAGGAGTCTTTTGGCGAAGCGGTATTTCGCAGGAAGATGAGAGATTATGCGAGCGAGGCTTCACTCATGTGGAAGGGGAGTAATCATATCATTGTCTTCCCCGAGTTTTTTGCAACATTTCTGTACCCTTCCTTCAGGAAACTCAGCTTCGAGGAGACGACGGCAAAGACGCTTGTCAAATATGCGATCAAGAACATGGGTCTTTCTTTCAATCCCTTCAAGAAGGCCTTTCTGAAAGATGCTCTTGAGATCGAAGCCTACTATCACGGAGTTTTCAGTACCATCGCCAGGGAATTCGAAACCTATCTTCTCGCCCCGTCGATATTGCTTCCCATAGTCGATGAAGAATCGGAGAGAGGGAGATTCATTAGAGACGGAAGGCTTTATAACATGGCCTACCTATTCAATCCTTGGGGAAAGTTGTTGACAAGAGCTCTGAAACACAATCTCACCAAAGCCGAGAGCTCTGTTTTGTTTTCTAGCGGAGAGTCGGTCGATAATGTGGTTCATACGGAGATTGGCGTAATAGGTATAGCGATTTGCTACGATATGTTCTTTCAGAGCGAAATCGAGAGACTGGATTCAGCCGGCTGCGAAGTGATATTGGTTCCCTCCTGCAATTTTGCTGAGTGGAAGAAATCGATGGGCGGTTCGACGCAGGAGAGGATCTGGTTTGCAGATGGTCCTATAAGAGCCACTACCGGTAGAGAGAAGATTCGTTATCTTGTAAATTCGATGGCAACTGGAATTGTTGGTAGTGATTTCGCTCAGGGAAGATCTTCGATATGGGATAGAGGAAGATCGATATCTTTAGCCAAAGCTTACGATAGAGAAGCGGTGCTGAACTCAACAGTTTAGAGATTGCCAGGCAATCTCCGATTAGGGATCAGAAGTAAATCAGGAGCAGTATTGGAATGCTGTATCAAAAATCAAGATTCTCTATTTTGTCGGGTCGGTAGAAGTAAAAGCCCTGTATATAGTCACATTCCCTTGTTCTTAGATATTCGTATTGCTCATGTCGTTCAACACCTTCCGCAACGACAACCAGGTCAAGTCTATGTGCCAGATCGATTATCGTATCCACAAGAGTTTTCTTCTCGTCCTTCTTAAGAATTGAGTCGATGAGAACCTTGTCTATCTTCAGAATATCGAGCGGCAGTTCGCTCAAGTAGTTGAATGAAGAGTATCCCGACCCGAAATCATCAAGCGCTATCTGAATCCCATATTTTCTCAATCTCGTTAGTTGTCTTACTACGAAATCGAAATTCTGTATCAGGCCGGTCTCGGTAATCTCAATAACGAGATTCTCGGGAGATAATGAGCCTTCCAAGATGGCCTCTTCTACGATTTTCACCAGGTATTCTGTCTTGAATTGAATGGGGGAGATATTCAAAGATATGCTCGTTCCCTTCAATCCTTTGCTCACCAGGAAACTCTGACTGACAGGAATTTGATTCAGCATCCATCGGCTCACCTTGTTTATTTCATTCGTCACTTCCAGATAGGGAATGAATTCTTGCGGCCGTACATTGCCTAGAATGGGACTGTTCCAACGCAAAAGAGTTTCGAGGGATTTCACCTGAAGTGATTGTGTATCCACAATCGGCTGGTAAACAAGATACATTTCGCTTTTCTCAAGTGCGTTTCGAAGCTCGTTCTTTACCGAAAACTCCCTATTTACCAGGGCGAAGGTTGCAGCATCTGACTTCCCGAAAGTTGTTCTTCCAATAGATCTCGCCTCTCTGCTTGTAACATTGGACAGTTTGATCAGTTCTTCAGGAGAAGTTGCATCCGTTGGGTATCTCGATACGCCGATCGAGGCGTTAAGCCTATACTCGTATTTGTCAACAACGAAGGGTCTTTCGAAGATACTGATCAGTGCTTCCCTGCTCTTTTCCATTGTATTCCTGTTATTGCCCTTCTCGATTATCAGGAATTCGTCTCCAACGATTCTTGAAGCCTTTTCAAAATCGAAGTAACCCGTTATTCGATCTGCGATGGATTTAAGGATCAAATTCCCGACTTCGTGTCCAAGTGCCTCGTTCAGCTCCTTGAATCCATTCAAGTCAATATAGTAGACGAAAAAGGGTTCACTGTCAGCTGCCATCTCCCGCAACTTTTCCCTAATAAGCGTGCCGTTGGGGAGTCCGGTTACTGTGTCGTAGTAAGCCATTCTCTTCACTGT
>DSBT01000302.1 GCA_011045915.1 Mesotoga infera | reverse complement strand
GTCTCTTGGCAACTAGATAGTCTCCTTCAACAACATCCAGACTGTAATAGTCGAAGCTGAGAATGTCAGTGGCTGCTTCAACAATGAGATCATAGACTTCTTCTTCCTCGATACAGCTCTCCATCTTGAAGGCAATATCATGAAGGCTTCTTATTTTGGCTCTGAGGTTCTCATTTTCCACTGCCTTCTTCTCAAGCTCTTCTGTTCTTGCCTTTACTCGCCCTTTCAAAGCATAGTTCCATATCCACGGAGCAAACAGCACGAATATGAAGGCGATAAGTATTCCAATAGACCAGAGCAATGCCTTTTTATTCTGTTCAAACCAGTTTGCTGAACCAAACCATTTTTCGAATATTTCCTTATACTCACCGCTCTCTCTTACGAGGAGAAGGCCCTTATTGAGTTTGTTGAGAAGAACAGAATTATCTATCGCGGTGGCGAAGGCATAATCTCTTTCGAAGACCGTGGAATCGGAAACCTTTAGATTATTGATCTCGTTCTCTTTCGCAAAATATAGAGATTGATACTTCTCGAAAAGGCCAAACTCCCCGGTACCCGCTGAAAGAAGCTTCAATCCGTCAAGGGGAGATTCAACCTCTACAATCCTTTCGGTTATGGAGTTTTCCAGGAGATAGTCGTGCATGACCCCGTTTCGCTGAACTACAATTTCGCTTCCTTTTAGATCATTTACGCTAGGCTTTCTAGAACCATCCCTGTAGAAGATCACCATGTGCAGAGCATTGTGTGGAATAGAAAAACCATATATCTTCTGTCGCTCGGGAGTGACGGCCATCCCGATTAGCCCATCGAGTTCTCCCGACTTGAACCTTTCGACCTCGAGATTCCATTCACCGAGCTCAATTTCGATATCCAGCTCGGCAGCTCTAGAGACGGCGTGCATCAGGTCCACATTGAATCCCGTGTGAACGCCGCTTTCATCAATAAACTCATACGGAGGATAAGCATTATCCCCGCCGAAAGTGAGCTTATCTGCGAAACCAAAAGTACATAAGAGAATCAAAACAAGTGACAAGAAAGTCTTTCTGTTCTTCATCGATTCACCCCGATTAGAAATATGATAGCACAATCATTACGAATATTAGAATCTCCACTAATTTGGAATTTACTGAGAATCATTTGTGTGTCTTGTTTACCGCTCCTGATCAGACCGTCTAGTAATCTCGCTTCACGTCAAAGCCATATTTTGGTAATACCCAAGTAAAACATTAAACGTGTTTGCCGTGTACATTTGTTCGCTTATACTTTGTGCTAACAATTAAATCAATCTACTAACTTTTCGTCAACTTGAAGAAAGATATTCAGCAGTTCATTTATTTGGCTCAAAACAACTCATTCAAAGACCTTCGGTTCGGAGTTCAGACTTCGACCGCGAAAGAAATCGGCATGTGTATTAAGATTGAGAAGAGACTACTCAGTTAGGGGGAATTGCTTTGAAAATACTCGTTCTTCTAAAACAAGTTCCGGATACCGATGAAGTTAAGCTCAATCCCGAAACGGGGACGATGATAAGAGAGGGAGTTGGTACCGTTATCAATCCTCTCGATTTGCACGCGCTGGAAACGGCATTGAGAATCAAAGAGACCGGTGATCATTCCGTTGCGGTTGTTTCTATGGGACCTCCTGTGGCAGAAGAGGCCGTAAGGGAAGCAATCGCAATGGGCGCCGACAAGGCGGTGCTGCTGACAGACCGTAAGTTTGCAGGTGCGGATACGTGGGCAACGGCCGTGGCACTCGCGAGATTTGCGGAGAAGGAAGGTCCTTTCGACCTGATCCTTGCCGGCGAGAAGGCTACCGACGGAGAAACAGG
>DSBT01000301.1 GCA_011045915.1 Mesotoga infera | reverse complement strand
TGCTCCAATGAACATAAATCTCCTAATTGCAGATCCAATCCGGAAAGCATCTTCCTCATGCTCATCGCTTTAGCCGGGTTTCTTGTTCCGTAGATGAGTTCCATGCTTACAACCCTCCGAACCCACTGTATTCCCTTCTTCAATGATAACACCCTCGTCATTAAGCGATCCCTCATACAGATGAGGCTTTTCGCTCCTTTGCATATGAGTTATTGGCATAAACGATTAGAGTATTAGTCCTGCAAGAACACCACTGGAGTGAACGGATTACCAAGGAGCCCGTTCCTGCTGAATTGTCTGTGTGGCATTGTGTTGGGAACTCAAAAGCATATAATGAAAACGTAAGGGAGTCGACTTCTCACTGCCAGTTTCCTATCACATCAATCACTTTTGCCGCCTCAATCTAAGCCACTCCCTTGCCAATGGATTGGGAGGGTTGGATATGAGACGATTGTTGATTGCTCTGTTTGTTCTTCTTCTAACTTGCAGCGCGCTTTCCATGGAGTATGAAAGAAAAGACACAATAGTAGTTGACAGTAGCGGAAACGCCAGAATATCGCGAGTAGAATCCGCTCCCCCTTCTGCCCTTGCGTCTTTATACAGAATTCACTGGGAATATGTCGAAAAGTTCGGGGAAGAACAAGATTTCTTTTCACAGGCATCAACGGAACTGAAATTTGTCCTTCCCGGCAATTCAGTTTGGAACTCTGTCTCTCTTAGATCCGTGAATGAAGCTTTCTCCAGAAGCATGGAGGGACAGATTGACTCTTTCTCAGCATACGACAAATCGTCTGACATCTGGTCAATATCCACAGGTCCATCGGAGAAGTTGATGGAGGAATACTTCGAGTTCATCTTCTCACAGATGATGTTTCAGACGATGTTCCTGGAATCTCTTGAGAAGCCCTCAAAGGAATTCCAGGGAGAATTCAACGACGGAGCCATCTCTCACAAGAAGACTACCGAGGTAATCCTGCCGGAAGGCGCGGAAATCGTCAACGCAGATGAACTCGATGGAATGAACTGGATTGTTGATTTTGGCGGTGGATCTGTTATGTCGGCCTCTCTTTCTGTGTCAGACAATGCCTTAGTCTTGACTGAACAGCTCCATATTTCGCTTTCAAGACCGAGTGCATTTCTTGATCATAGAGGCGAGTTTATCATGTCTCTGTACAACTATGCAAGATTTCGAAGTACCGTATCCCTGAAAGGAAGGTTTCTCTTCCCCGTTCGTTATGCAAGGAACCCGGGCCCGACGACTGGGCAGGCAATTTCTATCAGAATTTCTCCGGACTTGAACTGTCGGCAGAAGTGGAGATTCCCTTAAATGAAACGACAAGCAGCGCAACACCGGCCTTTACAATTGGTCTCACTGTAAAACCCTCGGCTCCTCTGAACGCTCACATCGCATGGGACATCGACTTCTACTGGGGCTGGTGGGACAGCTCATGGGAACTGAATTACTTTGAAGCGTGGATCGATACTTCTCCACAGCTCGAATTCACTGTCGAGTTTGATGCCGAACTCACTTTCGCCGAGATAGAAAAGACACTCCTATCCAAGAGCTACCCTGTAGCAAGAATAGCCTTTTCAATTGGAGTGGTTCCCGTTTATATAAACATCGTCTTGTATGGAGAATTGAAAGTGATAGCAAAAGCCTATGGAAAGTTTACAGCCGAAACCGGGGTAATCGTAGGAGTAAACCTGAAGGCCGGCGCCAGATATGAAGACGATTGGTCCAATATCGCTGATTTTGACCCCTTTTACACTATTAAACCTCTTGAAATAGACGCCGAGGTAGGCGCAACCGCAACCGGGAAACTTGAAGTAGGTGCTCACGCTTTGCTTTACGATATAGCAGGCCCATATATAGCGGTTATTCCCTCTTTGGAAGCCGGACTTAAGGTTAGCGTTAGTGAAGGGCTGGAGCCCGTTCTCATGGCCAGGTTATCTGCCGCAGCAGGAGTTGACATAGCGGGATGGTTGAAGAGCATAATAGGAGACATTGGATCGGTCACAATAGAAATCGGTAACACTTTGGAGAAAGACTTGATTCCGGAAATCGGAGATCTCCTTGACTGGAACAGATCACCATCGGCTAATGCGGGAGCTGACTTTTCCGTAAATGAAGGCGAGCTCATCTCGCTAGACGGGATCAGTTCCTCAGATCCTGACTCGGATTCGCTTTCCTATACATGGACACAGATATCGGGAGCTTCAGTTCAAATTCAGAATCCGCACGCCAGAGTAGCCACTTTCACTGCTCCGGAGCTTCCGAAAAACTCGCAAAGCCAGCTCGAGTTCAGACTGGAGGTCAGTGATGGTAGAGGGGGTAGTTCAAGCGACAATATTTCAGTCACCGTACTAGATGTAAACAAACCTCCCATAAGCAGCGCGGTAGATCAAATTTCGGATGAAGGATCAACTTTGACGCTGAATCTGAATTCCTTTGTCAGCGATCCCGATGGAGATACTGTTGCTCTATCAAAGATATCCGGGCCTGGTGAGATCGCAAACGGGATCTATGTCTTCTCCCCAAACTTTACCGAATCCGGTTCTTACACAGTGGAATTCTCAGTCTCAGATGGACGGGGAGGAAGCATAGTCGACCAGTTCGCCGTTGTGGTCAACAATACCAACAGACCGCCAGTAGCATCTGTGAGTCCCGTCCAAGCGGGAAGCTTTTCAGAGGGCTCGGAAGTAGTGTTCGACGGTTCGGCGTCTTCCGATCCGGATGGTGATCAGCTGATCTACTCATGGTCGGTAACTCCCTCATTTTCTTGCGAAAACGCGGGAGTTTCACAGGTTACATTGACTGCACCAGAAC
>DSBT01000300.1 GCA_011045915.1 Mesotoga infera | reverse complement strand
TCTCATCGCCTCTACGGGCGAGACTTTCCCCGCCCTTAGTGCGGGAATAAGAGAAGATACGACTACCGACAGGAATCCGAGAATGGCTCCAAGTAAGAGTGATAGGGGTGAAATCATAGTTGCTAAGCCGCCTAGCCCCGTAAGCTGAGATCCCGCATAGAGCGCTATTGCGAAGGAAAGCAAAACGCCTGTCACCAGTCCTAAGGGAATGCCTACAAGACTTACGAGGATCGATTCTCGGAAGACGATCTTTCTTATCTGTGCGGGAGTGGCGCCTGCCGCCCTGAGAAGCCCGAATTCACGTATTCTCTCGAGAACAGATATTTGTACGGTGTTATAGATAGAGACAATTGAAGCGACTGCGACGAGCAGTCCCAGAATGACGGCCGGCCAGTTGACGGGGGATAGGTTCTCAAGAAAGTAGATCAACGAACCGTTGTAAGTTGTCTTATCTCTTATTTCGAGATCCGAAGCAACCTTCAGTGCGGCAACTCTTATTCCGTTGTTTGGCGCATCAACGGTGAAATAGGTGTTCTTCACCACTCTCGACACTTCAGAGATCTCCGAAAACTCCTCAGGTGAGATTTCCACAAAGGCCTTTGAGATTGCACTCTCTTGTCTAGCCTTTGATACTATCCCTACTACTTCATAGGTACGTTTCTTGCCTCCAATATCAAGTGAGACCATTTGGCCGGTCTCCGGAGTGATTCCCAGAAGCTTCGCCGAAAATGAGTCTACCGCTATCTCTCCAGGCCTTTCAGGGAGACGGCCTTCTTTTATACTCTTTCCTCTCAGGTTGAGCGTCAGCTCATTTGCCTCTTCGATGAACAGAGAAGCCCTTTCTTCAGGAAATTCAATTGTTCCGGCTATTTTCTGAATACCCAGCTCTTCGATCAAAACGTGTATCTTCAAGTCCATGAGCTCGGATTCACTTGCCTCTACTACTTTTCCATGGTACCTCCCCACAGAGTTCTCCATGCTCTGAAGCTCCGAAGCTTCGATGCTTTCGAAAGTGATCATGATTGCGGTTATGAAGGCAACGGCGAGCGCCACTCCCAGTAGTGTGTACAATGTTCTCCTAAGTCGTCTCGAAAGGTACTTTCTGCTTAGTTCTGTATAATGTTTCATACCTTCTGACCTCCCAGGGCCGAAGAAAAGACGTTGCCCACGTCTGTATTCGAGTAGTCCGAAACGATCTCGCCGTCCTCCAGAGTGATTATTCTGTCGGCTCTTTCTGCAATATCCTCTTCATGAGTCACTATTACGAGAGTCTGGTGGAATTTCCTCGCGCTTACTTTAAGCAGGTCCATGACTTCCTGGCTCGTCTTGCTGTCGAGATTTCCTGTTGGCTCGTCGGCAAAGACAATTGCCGGTTTCGTTATGAGAGCCCTGGCTATGGCCACCCGCTGTTGCTGGCCGCCTGAAAGGGCAGACGGGAGGTGACCGACCCTGCCTTCCAGTTTCATAAGCCTTATGAGTTCGTTCAGATAGGGCTCATCGACCTTTCTTTCGTCCAGGATCAGCGGGAGTTCTATGTTCTCTCTGGCAGTAAGAACGGGAATCAGGTTGAAAAACTGGAAGACAAACCCGATTCTTCTTCTTCTGAAGATCGAAAGCTGCGTATCCGTCATGGCGTAGAGATTCTTGCCGTTTATGTGGACGCTTCCCGCGGTAGGCCGATCAAGCCCCGCAAGCAGATGAAGGAGCGTACTCTTACCCGAGCCGCTCGGTCCTACGATGGCGACGAACTCGCCTTCTTCAATAGATAGTTCAGCACCTTTAAGCGCAGTGACTGCGTTCGCGCCAGATCCATATACTTTTCTCAGTCCAGTAGCTTTGAGTACTTCCATAATCAGCCTCCTTATTGTTTTCTGTTCAGAGTATAAGGAGTCTTTCTTATTCGTAGATGAAGGAGAAGCTTAAGAAATCGCAAGGTTAAGCCCTCATTCTTCCCGTCTCACGGGGAGCTCTACTGTGAAAGTCGACCCTCTTTCCGTAGATGACTTCAGCTTTATGTCGCCTTGGTGTCTCTCAATAATCGCTTTAGCCAGCGATAGCCCGGGCCCTGAACCCTTTTTCGATCTGCCGACAGAACTACCCCGGTAGAAACTCTGAAAGATCTTAGATGAATCTTCTTGCGGGATCCCGGTGCCTTTGTCCGAGATGTTTGTATATGCGTAGGTCTCGCTCCTTGAAATTGACACAGATACCGTGCCGCCTTCAGGGGAGTAATCGATGGCGTTCTTCAAAAGATTGCCGATAGCCTGCGAAATCCACTTCTCGTCACAGAAGACCGTAGCCGACGATTCGACATTCAGTGAAATCTCGACCTTCTTGCCGCGAGCTATCTCGATGTAACTTCTCACTACATCTCTTGCAAGTTCTGCGAGATCTGCCTTTCTGAAATTGAATCTGATAGCGCCCGATTCTATCCTTGCAATGTTGAGAACGTCGCCTATAAGCCATTCCATTCTCTCGATATCTTCGCCGCTTCTACTCAGAAACTCTTCAATCTGTTCTCTTTCCATATTTTTGCCGTCTATCATCAGTTCGTTCATGGTCTTCAGGGAGGCAAGGGGCGTCTTGAGTTCATGCGATATGAAAGAGATGAAGGCTCTCATCCTGTCTCGCTCGGAATCAACGCTTTCCATGGTCTTTTCAAGTCTTCTGCTGAGCGCGTTCAATTGGGCCGAGAGAATGGCCGTGTCCCCCTCGCCGTCGAAAATTGATTCTCCATCGTATCTGCCGCTCATGAGGGCGTCCAATCTAAGCGATGTTTCTTTCAGAAAGTCGGACT
>DSBT01000299.1 GCA_011045915.1 Mesotoga infera | reverse complement strand
CTGAGAGGCGATGTACGCTGAAAATCAGTTGTAAGTTGTGAGTTCTAAGTTGCAGCCAAAAGCGAAGAAACGTCAAATGCCGTCATTCCGACAAAGCTCCAGGTCGGAATCATGATGATGCTGCTTCATTGCTCTAACCAAGAACGAAGAACAGATCCTCGCTCTGGAACTAAGAACAGGTTTCTTTCGAAGGACGCCGAACAGCTTCTGTCTCTCTCTGAAATTGTTGTTTCCGTGTTGTGGTGGAACGAATATATGCTAATATAGTTTCATAGCGAAACGGCAGGAGATGATTGGTTGAATGCAGACGAGTTAGTTCAGTCACTCGAAGAGATACAGAAGAGAAAGGAAATGGAGCTCCCTTCAAGACTGAGACCTTACTTCGACAAAATACAGATGAAGAACAGGGCAGTACTTGTTTTTGGCCCAAGAGGAGTTGGAAAAACCACCTTTCTTCTGAACAGATTTAGGGAGAGAAAAGTACTCTACGTTTCGGCCGACAACCCTCTTGTTTCCACTAGTGACATATGGAATATAGCAAAGACGGCCTTTGTAAGGGGTTATGAGGGGATAATAGTGGATGAAGCTCACTACGCAAAAGATTGGAGCATTCATCTCAAGGCCCTCTACGATTCCTATCCAGGAAAGCTTGTAATAGCTAGCGATAGCAGCAGCCTAGTATTAAGACAGGGGATCGCAGATCTATCAAGAAGATTCTCTAGGGTTCAAATCCCTCTAATGTCTTTGAGAGAATACATATTTCTTAGAGACGGAATATTGCTGCCGGAACTAGAACCATTCTCTCCTGAGAGTTCGGCAGTTAAAGAGATAATAAACGGTACGAACGTACTTTCTGCTTTTGAAGAGTATCTTGAGCGAGGATTCAGACCGTCTTACATGGAATGGGACTTTCGAGAGCAAATAGAACGCATTATCGAAAAAACACTACATGGAGATGTTCCGTTCTTCGTTCCCCAAATCTCAGATATTCACTTCAGGCTAATGAATGCCGTTGTTGGGTTCTTGGCGATTTCAAAAGTACCAACACTGAACATAGAGAGAATGTGTAGAGACTGGGGTATAGGGAAGAGAAAGCTCTATGAACTTCTTACTGTAATGAATGCAACAGGAGTAATCAGAATAGTATATAGAGAGAATGATAATCGAACTTTCTCCAAGGGTGAGAAAATATTCTTTGGCGACCCTGCTTTCTACTCAATTGGTACAGGAAATATTGGAACAAGAAGAGAAGCCTATGTGGCACAATCCTTCGAAGATTCGGGTAAAAGAATCTTTGCCTGTGTGGATGAGCGAAACGGAGATTTCTCTGTAGATGGGAAGATCATTGAAGTGGGAGGAAGGAGCAAAAAACCAAAGAAAGCCGAGTTCGTGATAAGAGACGATACGGATTTGCCCTATTCAAACTCGATTCCAATGTGGACACTTGGATTTCAATACTGACATTAACTCATAGTTAGCCTGCGGGCTCTCTCTAGGACCTGCTGATCGCTGTAAAAAAAGGTTCGCCGTTGATCGTTCAAGAGGAAAAAAATCTGTTCTTCGTTTCAGAGCAATGATCTGTTCCTCGTTCTTGGTAAAGATCACATTGTGAGAGGATGCAGATCCTTGCCAGAAGCCCGCCAGATAACACGAAGCAAGAAAAGACTGTCATCCCAATATGCAACTGATTGGGATCTCGCTCTTCCTAACCAAGTTTCGATAACCCGCTTCTATCAACCCGATCTTT
>DSBT01000298.1 GCA_011045915.1 Mesotoga infera | reverse complement strand
TCCCTCTTCATTTGTTAAGCATTTTGGGATAGAATGAGACTTGTGGACAGAATATTCATTGTAATCTATTTCATATTGACTTTCACTCTGATTGTCCTTTCGAAAAAACGGAGAGTGCTGATCGCCTTTACGTCAGGTATGTTGCTGGTGGTGCTCAAAGTCTCCGAGACAATGAGAATAGAGACAATATCTGAGTTTGTCGACTTCAACGCCATATTTCTTCTCATAGGAATGATGGTGATAGTCGGCGTGCTCAAATCTACCGGGTTCTTTCAATATGTGGCGGTCCGTACTCTCAGAGCAACGAAGGGGAACATCCTTCTGCTGTCGGGGCTCTTTTCGGCGCTAATCGCTCTCTTCTCTATGGTTCTGGACAATGTCACTACAATGATAATGTTCATGCCGATAATCTTCTTCGTTGCAGATACTGCGGGATTCAATCCCTTCGGGTTCACGGCGGTGATGATTCTAGCTTCAAACATCGGCGGTTGTATGACTCTGGTAGGAGATCCTCCAAACATCATTATTGGTAACGCCTCTAAGATTCCTTTCATGACTTTCAGCGGTCTTGTGCTTGCTCCGCTGTTAATGACCTATGTCACCCTGATGATGATCTCCAGATTCAAGATTCTGAAGGGCCTCTCGTCAATATCTGGAAAGAAGGAAGAGATTCAGGGTTTAAGGCTCGATGGAGTCATAACCAATAAGAAGTTGATGTATGTCAGCCTAGGAACACTGGTGGTTGTGGTCATCGGATTTATCATGCACAGTATCGTTGACATAGAAATGTCGCTATTCGCAGTGCTGGGAGCTTCATTTCTGCTTCTGTATACGGGAAAGGATTTCGAATCGGTTGCTACCGAGGTGGACTGGAACGCGATCCTCTTCTTCATTGGGCTCTTTTCGCTTGCGCACTCTCTTGAAAGCACCGGAATAACGGGGGAACTTTCCACTCTGGCTTTGAATCTTTCGAGCAACCCGGCCGTTCTCTCAATGCTTATTCTCTGGGTAAGCGGAATGATAGCGATGGTTACTGGAGCCATTCCAGTTGTCACGATCTTCATTCCTATCGTGGCGCAGCTATCCGTTCACTACCCTCTTAAGTACGATCTCTGGATTGCTCTTGCTCTTGGGGCAAACCTCGGGGGAAACGGAACAGTAACCGGTCATCTTGCGAATGTGATGTGTTTTGAGATGGTAAACAAGGAGTATGGAAACAGGCACAGTTTCCTCGACTTCATGAAGATCGGGTTCCCTTCGGCAGTTATATCTCTCGGAATTTCCAACCTTTATCTTGTGTTAAGACTCGTGCTCTTCGGCTAGCTGTAACTCCTAGACAACCATGATCGATTTTATCAGTATGTTTGTCAACCAGACAACCACTGTGACGAAGATCAGCGAAAGAGAGGTCTTCACTACTCCCTGCCTGTAGAAGTCATTCGCGATCAGCCCGGGAACGATGGTTCCAATTACGGTTGAGAATAGTTCTACCGGGAGATTGGGCATTAGAAGGGTATCGAGGGAAAGTTTGACCACGACTCCGAGAAGAATTCCTATTGCGAGTCTCTTTCTTCCGTAAAGAATCAGATACCTCTGGAGAAGATTTAGAATCAGGAATGTGACAAGACCGACACCCCATGTATAAAGCAGCCTCAAAGGCTGTTCGATGAAAATGAACAGGTAGACCGGCGTTACAAGCCCTCCGGCCGACAACCCAGTCACCCACCAGAATACTGTACTTATGACGATTCCAATCGAGAACAATGCAGGACTCATCGAATCTCCTCCAACCCGCTCAGCCACTGGACAAGGCCGCGTATATTTCCGAATCCGAAAACGAGCTCGTACCCTTCAAGAAGTGAATCGAGCCGGCTCGGGTCTTTCAGCTTTTCCACGTTCTTGTTCTTCAATATTCGTTGAGGAACAGGTCCTCTGACAATTATCCTGTCGAACTCTCTAATCATTTCTTCGAAGACGAGAGCCCTGTCCGGCCTGTCGTCTCTGGAGTTGAAGAATCCGACGAGCGGTCTCTCGGGAAAATCCTGTCTTGCCTTTTTCAGAAGCAGAGAAGTGGAACGAATGTCATTGGCCGCGAAGGCATTTGCCAGAACAGTATCATTGATCCCGTCGCCGAGATGCAGATACCTGAAGGTCCCCACATCAGGCAGCGCCTCTCTCATTCCCTCAAGCGCCTTCTCCCTGTCCAGATTGAGTAGTTCTACAACCTTCAGTGCGACAGAAAGGTTTTCCTCGTTTGGCTCGAATCTGAATCCGGTCGTGTCTTCCACTTTCGGAGCAACAGTCACCAATCTTGTATTTATTCTCGAACAGTGATTCTTGACTGACTCCATCGCCTCTGACGAAAGATTTCCAAGGACGCAAATCCCGCCTGGAGCAATGGATAGAGAAAGCACTCTGGCAGTCTCTTCTTCATCGGCTCCAATCTCTTCGATATGATCCGGATAAGCGTTCGTGATGACGGTAATGTC
>DSBT01000297.1 GCA_011045915.1 Mesotoga infera | reverse complement strand
TCGAGAGCTTCGCTTCGAGAAAGGAAGAGAATTCAAGAACGATCATTTTCTTGCGTGTAACGCGCAGATAGCTTCATTTGAGATACATTTCTCGAAAAGGAGTGCAGTTCGAAACGCGCTTCTCATAAAACACTCCCCACCGCAAGCGGCCCCCCCGCTCGAGCGGGGATTTAAGATCAAAAGCAGAGCGGATCTTGCGAATCGAGAAAGAGATTATCGAGAGGTTCGCTAAGCTCACGAGAAAAGAGAGAGAGGGAAACCAGTCTGCTGACCCAAGCTTCTTCTAAGTCTTGCAACTGCTCTTCACAACAGAGTTTTCTCGTAAGCGAAAACAGGTTCTTTCCCCGCGAAGCGGGCATTGCGACCAATGATCCTAGCCAGCCTTGTGTACCACCGAAGGTGGCATCACTTCCGCCGATGCTTCTCGGCGCCTTGCGTCTTAGAACATGCAACTGAGCTTTTACAAACGATCAGCGAATTCTAAGAACGAAGAACAGATTCTAGCTCTGGAAGGAAGAACATCTTTCTTTGCCAACCCACGACTCCGGTTTATCAAAGACCCAGATCCCGGGTCAAGCCCGGGATGACGGCGTTTGGTAGTTCTGAAAATGCCACAGTTCGTCATACTTAACTCGATTCAGCATCTCGCTCCTTCAATAAGACGAGTCGATAAAGAGCGTTGTAGAGACGTTCGCTGCGCTCACCGAGAGGAAGAGATTGCTTATTTTGCTCGTTATCGAGATCATGAACCAGATCCCGTATAGGAACACTACGGGATGACGAAGTGAGGCGCTTCCGAAAGCCGCTTCTGTTCGCCAGACCCAGACCCTGTAATCGATACCCTGCTCTTGATTCCGTCATGCCGGGCAGTAATTCGGCATCTCGATCTTAGTTTCTGAGCTTGGCCAATAACGAAGAACAGATCCTCGCTCTGGAACGAACAACGTTTTCGGCGAACGGAGAACCGCTGAACCGCTAACCGACCTCACGTTGCTTTCTCTAGCTCGTCACATGCTATCCCCGACCACAGTTTGATGAGAATCTTCCGCATCGGTTCGAGAAGGTATTTCTTCAGTCACTTTTGGACATCTAGAGAGCTTTCTTGACTAACAGGACTAAATTAACTTGAGCTTTGCAGTTAATTACGAAGGCTTCGATGAGATGAATCAAGTATGCTGGCACGCTGTTGCATTAACACAGTCGACCATAATTGGGGAGAGTGAAATAACATGATAGAAGAGTGTTTTGGAGATGACAGAAGAAAGGGTTTTTCAATAGTAGAATTGCTGATCGTTCTCTCAGTTGTTGCTGCACTTATTGCTGTTATTGCTCCTATAGGGACGAATACACTGCGCAAATCTGCGGCCGTTTCCGTTGCAAGAGATCTCAAAATGCTTTCTAATGCTTTGTCCAACAAGATCTATCTCGACGGAGATTTACCTGAGTCGATTGACGAACTCGGGAGGAATGTCGACTCTACTTCGTTTGGGGCTGCGTGGAAGGAGAATGAAGACGGTGAATACATCTACTTTGTCTTCACTAACCGCGAAGTGGATTTTGAGAGTGTGTCGGAGATTCTCACTGATTCAAGGCAGGGAGTTCCTTTCGAAATAGATGATTATGTCTTTCTTGGAAACGGTTTGCAGGAGGATTCGTTGAACTCAGAAGTAATCTATTACAGTCTTTTCGGACCAGATTCGGCGGTTCCGCTCACTGAATTCGGGTCGAGTTTTGAGGAGATTAGCAATGGTTTGATACAACTTATCCAGGAGTTCTTTGAAAACCATGGAAATTATCCCAGAGATTGGTCTGACTACCGTTACGATGATCTTGGTCTTAACAAGGCTTCCTGGATACCTTCAATCAATGGAGTGGTCTACAAGCCTTCCGGAAGACTTCTAAGAGTAATACCTGATTCGGACCACAAATTCATCTTCAACTTCCTCGATTCGTCCGATAAGTTTGAACTTACAAGTAGTTTTAACTGGGACCTTATATTTAATATTGGAGATGATTCTTCTGATACCGGGCATTGGTACCTAAATTCCATCGAAGGAAGAAAAATCGACATCTCAACTCTAAAGATTGTTAAGGTAGAATAATTGCTAGAAGAATATCTGACGGCAGAGTCTCGAAGTTTGTGAGTTTCGTTCGATGCTCGTGGGGATACAAGAAACCTATCCCTTTTCC
>DSBT01000296.1 GCA_011045915.1 Mesotoga infera | reverse complement strand
TTCTTCTCCGGTTGTGAATCAGAAAGCCTTAGGCCTTTTCTCAGACATTTCACACTTCGACTGTTATCATTTCACAGTGGAGGAAAGCGTATGAAAGTTCTTATTGTTGAAGATGAGAGTAACCTGGGCAAATTGCTTAAGGAGTCTCTCGAAAGAGAGGGCTTTGTCGCCGAACTTGCAGTCGATGGGGAAGAGGGTCTTTATATGGCTCTTGACGGTCCATTTGACGTTATTGTCCTGGACGTTCTGCTCCCCAAGCTCACCGGCTGGCAGGTGCTCGAGAAGATCAGGGATTCGGGAAGCAGAATACCCGTTCTGATGCTTACCGCTCTGGACAGCATCGAAGACAAAGTTCACGGCTTCGATTTAGGGGCCGACGACTATCTTCCAAAGCCATTCGATATCCGGGAACTTGTGGTCAGAATTCAGTCTCTTCTGAGAAGAACTCAGTGCGGCGGAATCCCCTCAAGAGTTCTGAAAGTGGGAGATTTGGAGCTGGATATGTCGCTTAAAACCGCCATTAGAGGAAACGAGAAGATAGAACTGCGAAAGAAGGAGTATCAGATTCTCGAATATCTCATGCTGAACAGCGGCAGGGTCGTTCCCAAGAGTGAGCTCGAGGAGCATCTCTGGAATGAAGAGGACGAACTGTGGTCGGACGTAATCAGAAGCCATATAAAGAACATCCGCAAGAAGATCGACGGAGGACGAAGAAAGAAGCTAATAAAGACTGTCAGGGGAATGGGATATGAAATCAGTGACAGGTGAGGGGCTCTCATTCAGGAAGGCAAAGAGGAGATGGACTCTCTTCTTCACCCTTATTGTCATTTCTCTCGTTTCAATCTTGAGCCTCTTCATTTTCGTCCTCGCACTCAGGCTTGAAAGGGGGGCCGAAATAACCGCCCTGAACAGAGTCGCAGACAGGATCGAGTCAAGAATCGGAAGGGCGCCCTTAATGGCGCTGGAGAGAATGCTTAGGAACTATTCAGGAAATCTCGACCTCTTCACCGCTGAGAACGAGATCCTCGAGTTTGTCACTCCGGACGGAGAGAGTATTCTTCAGCTCGGAGGGACAATAGAGAGCAATCTGCCGCTCGCCGAAGGGGCTTCGAAGGCAAAGGTCATCGATTACAACGACTCGGAACTTGAGTACAACATTCTTACAAGAGCGATTAGAAACATCGCGGGACAGCCAGTCTTCTTTCTTCGGGTAGGAAGATCAACTGAGGGACTGAGCGAAAAATCTACCAGTCTTCTCTTTTCACTGATTCTATTGATAGTACTCGTTGCGGCTATCTCCTGGGTAGTCGGTCTAGCCTTAGCAGGGTACGTTCTGACACCTCTGAGAGAAAGCTATGATAGACTTCAACGCTTCACCGCCGACGCCTCTCACGAGTTAAAGACACCCCTTACGGTTATGAGGCTGAGCGTAGACCTTCTCAAGAGCAGACCACTGGAAAGCGAATCGAGAGACAAGATCGACGCAATTGACGGGGCAACACGGAGCATGCAGATTGTTGTCAACCAACTTCTGCTGCAGGCAAAGGCACATAATGATAGCTCGACGATAATGTCTTCTCAGGATGTGAGAGTTCGTGAGTTTCTCGAAGAGATGAAAGAGTATCACAGAATTTTCGCCGAATCGAAAGAGGTCCGAATAATCGTTGAGACCGATGAAGATCTCGTCGTCAGGACCTATCTGGACAAACTCAAAGTCGCCGTTGCGGCCGTGCTCGAAAATGCGATCAAGTTCACCAGAGAGAAAAGCGATGTAATCGTTGAGGCCTTTGAGAGAGAGGGTTCACTGGTCATTCAGATCAGCGATTCCGGCCCCGGGATTGATGACCCGGAGAAGGAAAGGATATTTGACAGATTCTACAAGATAGACGAATCTCACAACAGCTCGGGAAGCGGCATGGGCCTCTCCATAGCGAAGGAGACGGTCGGCTCTCTGGAGGGTGAGATATCGGTCGAAAACCGCCTCGGCGGAGGAAGCATATTTGAAATAAGAATACCATTGAGAAAGCATAAATAGGCTCTTCCTTCTATCCGGACTTTGATGTGATGAAGACCGTGGCCGGGGGTTGGAAAGGGCGGAATAAGACGCAAGGCGCCGAAACCCATCGACGGACGCAAGGCTGGCGAAGACCACGCCAGGTCGCAATGCCCGGAGGAGCATCCGGGGACGCAAGGCTGCCTTCGGCAGGAGGCCTTCTCAGGTCAACCGTCAACAGTCCACCGTCCTCCAAAATCGCGTCGCGGACGGGACCCTCGGAAGTGATGCCCGCTGAATCGTCCGGGGAAGTGATGCTGACGCTTACGCGCCAGGAGGAGGCATGATAAAACCGCTTTTCGCCGGACGCTGTACCTTGGAGGTTCACAAACCAGCTTTTCTCGTCAGAAACACAATGGTTAGAAAAGAAACCACATTCCTTGCTCTTGCCAAGAACCAGGAACGAACAACGAATAACCGGGTATCAGCGGATTCTTGTTCTTAAGCATGCAGCGTTTCTGGAGCGAGATCCCGTACAGGCCCCCCAAACAGGAGCCCTGAACAGGAGATTTTCAGGGCAGGCTCATTGGGGCAGGCCTCAGGGCAGGCTAAGTGAGTGGATTCCAGCGCAGGCTCTCCTCTTCCGAAAGCATCTAGCCCGTCATTCTAGCTCTTGGTCAGAATCACGATCCTTGTCGCAGTAAATCTCTCGCCTTCTGGTGAGCGCAGCGAAGGTCTCGACCATGCTCATTCTTGACTGATCTTATCGGTGAACGGGGCCCTGATCTTGAACGGTCAACCGTATTTCACAGCGATCAGAAGGGTTATCCGCTTCTAAGCGCACAGCGATTCGTATCCTTGCAACTGTTCTCCCTCACGCAGCGGAGCTGGCCGCGCGCAGTGCAACTGACCTGCGTTAGCAGACTGGCTCTTAGATACTCCTGAGGACGCTTTTCGCGTTTAGATTCTGAGTAGGATCATCTCAGAATGACGCGATGCGACAGAAGACTGTCATCCCAAGTCACTCGTGCAAACTCCTTACTTCATCATCCCGCAAGGCTGCGTAAAATGTCTCTGTTTGGCGCTTCTGTTAAGGGCCATTGCACGGCATCATGTTCTTCTTGTTCTTACTCTTCAAAGCGATCATCGTCTCCTGGCAAGAGTTACCAGCGGATATTTAGACGGCGGACCGTTAACGGATAAATGCTCTCATTTCTTACCAGCTTAGTCGGAATGCTCCATCAGACTAATAGATAAGAGTCACTTTGGGCTGCCAACGACATTGTCGACAAACCAATCCATTGCAAGCAGTTCTTCATCTGTGGGAGTTTCGCCCTTTGAATATCTCGTGTTTCCTTCCTGATCAATCAAAGGACCCTCAAACGGGTAATAATCACTCTCGATTATCCTCTTTCTTTCGTTTTTCACCAGGTTCATCAGATCATCCGGGACTAGCTCGCTCATTACTATGTCGACAACCCCGTCACCTATTCCACCCCAGTACTGACTGCTGATCCATTTGTCATCGATTACTTCATTTATCATTCTTTCGTAGAAGATGCCCCAATCCCATACGGGAGAAGTAAGAAAAGTGTCTGGACTGAAGGCGCTCATATCGGTGTTGTAACCAATAGCGTAGACACCGCGCTGTCCGGCCGCCTGGACTGCAGCCGGCGAATCCTGGCTCTGGGCGATGACATCGGCTCCAAGATCCAGGAGGGCGTCTGCCGCCTCCTCTTCTGAAGAGGGATCGAACCAGGTCTCGGTCCAGATAACGTGAATTTTTGCATCTGGATTCGTCTTCGAAACTCCTATTGCGAACGCATTTATACCCCTGATTACTTCGGGAATCTTGAAAGTGGCAACATATCCTATCAAGTCGCTCTTTGTCATCTTCCCGGCGATCAGCCCTGTAAGGTAGGCCGGTTCGTATATTCTCCCGAAATAAGTCCCCAGGTTCTCTGCCGTCTTGTAACCAGAACAGTGCATGAAAATCGTGCCGGGGAAGTCCTTCGCAACTTCTACAACATCATCCATAAAACCGAAGCTCGTGCTGAAAACAAGCCTTACTTCTCGCTCGGCGAAACCCCTTAGCACTTCAAGATCCTGTTCGCCTTCGGTAACGTTCTCAATGCATGAAGTCTCTATCCGATTGCCAAATACCTTCTCAATATACTGGCGACCCTCATCATGTTTCTGTGTCCAGCCTCCATCGTCTACTGAACCGACATAGACAAACGCTATCCCAAGAGGTTCTGCAAGCAAAATTGAAGCAAGGAGAGCCAAAACGGCGATAAGGATTGTTTTCACAAAACACCTCCTCAAGAGAGTCAGAGCAACGGCAAAGCCTAAACAATGCAACTGCCTGGCCGGCAAAACTCGGATCCACAAATCCCATTATATCCCACACTTTTGCCGAATTCTTTCGAATATTGCTTTCTATAATATTACTGAAACTAGATTTCAGAGACCTCCAAGGAGTTGAAGAAATGTTGGTCACAAGCGAGGAGAAGCGTTATTCAGATAGAACGGAAATGACTTTGGACGACCTTATTCAGAAGCTGAAGGATCTGGGCCTGTATTCTTTGAAAAGCGTTATGGTAAGCGAAATCGAAGGAACTGAAACACGTCTCGTAACCGACAACCGTGTGATCGACCCTGAAGATCTGGAGGAAACACTGCTTTCCTGGGAACGAGAATCGATTACGAAAGTGATGCTGCTCGACATGACACCGGTTCACAAGCATCACAACACATTCACATCTGCCGCCGGAGGCAGCTACGAACCGCCCGAGTTCTGGATCCAGGTTACAAGGGTCAGCAATGCAGTTGAGACTATAGTTGTGGCAGTGAAGAGTGTGGATCGCTGTTAGTCTTCTACAAAAACCTTGAATCATTTTCATCCTGTTGACAGGGCAAGAGCTACGATGACAGTCTGACATAGATACTGAACCCGCCCCCATTCAGTACGTGCAAAGGAGCGTGATAACCTGAGAACGGCGCCAAATAGCGGCACAGACTGTGGCAGCACGTGATAACGTTTTGTCGGTTACTCTGGAAAGTTAGCTTTTTTAAGGGCCGGACTGCGCTAAAGGAATGAGACATGTCATGCAGTCCGGTTTATCGGTTAGCTATTGATAGCGCGATCGATTATTATTGAATAAAGTGGAATTCACAGAGGTGTGATTCATGGGAACAAGGATAAATCTCGTTGAAGACGAAAAGAATCTGAACAGCGTGCTGACTTCCTATCTAGAAAAGGAGGGATGGGAAGTCAAGTCGTTCAAGAACGGCAGCGATGCTTTCGACGAAATAGACGATTCTCCTGATATCTGGATTCTGGATATTATGCTCCCGGGAATCGACGGATTTGAACTCCTACGAGAGATCAGAAAGAGAGATTCGGCGATACCGGTGATCTTCATTTCTGCAAGAGACAAAGACATCGATCGAGTAGTCGGGCTTGAGATGGGAAGCGACGACTACTTGCCCAAACCTTTTCTTCCCAGAGAACTCGTCATTCGCGTAAGAAAGATTCTTGATCGCATCAACTACTCGGGCGGAGTAATATCTATTTTTCCTTATACGATCGACGAGGCAAGAAGATCCGTTGTAGAGGCGGTAGATGAAGGCAACTCAAAGGTCATTGAACTCACCTCTATGGAGTTTGATCTGCTCCTTCTCTTTATTAACGGCAAAGGCAAACCTTTTTCCAGAGACCAGATTCTCGACAGGATCTGGGGCTACGACCACTACGGAAGCGACAGAGCCGTCGACGATCTTGTACGGAGACTTAGAAAGAAGATGCCCCATTTCAAGATCGAGACCGTCTATGGATTCGGTTATAAGAGCGTGAACCTATGAGGAAGTGGAGCCTTTCCGACAAACTCTGGCTGCTTTTTGCCGCTGTTTTCTCGATTCTGTTCCTTCTGCTCGGAATTGTTTTTAGGTGGTCGATAAGGGATTTTTTCACTGCGGAAGCATATATGGCTATCGAGTACGCTCAGGAAGTAAAGCTGATCGAGCTGCAGGGAGGGTTCATTCCTTTCGAGGATATTGATCTGAACAACCTTCGAAACGCAAGGGATGTAGGACACATTATTGTTTTCGATCGGGAGTTTGATCTGATAGACTACTACCTTAACAGATGGAGAACACAGGAGAACGTTGAAAAGAGCAATCCATCGCCTTCCCCGGGTTCAAATGACATAGTCATCAGCGGAACAATAGTACCGGAAATCCTTCCAGTAATCGAAGCGATAAGAGAAAACGCAGAGAATCAGACCTCTTTCTCAGAGAGATACGAAGCGAAAGTAACCGACAGGAGCCTTTTCTACGTGATCCGCACAAACCAGATCTCCGGAAGAGATGTCACAGTGATTTCATATATGTGGGATACTTACAAGAACAATCTTTCATCGACTCTTCTCTCGAGATTGCTTCTGGTCATGGCAGTAATGACTGTAGTGAGTCTCGTCTTTGTCATCATCTTCTCAAGATACTTGACCAAGCCTTTGAAGAAACTCTCCGAGGACGTAAGAATGATCTCAAAAAGGAATTGGGATAAGCCTGTTGCTTTGAAAAGAAATGACGAAATAGGAGAGTTGGCAGATTCAATTGAGAACATGAGAAAGAGCCTCAGCGAACAGGACAAGGAGCAGCAGTCGATGCTTCAGTTCATCTCCCATGAATTGAAGACACCGGTCATGGTAATCAGGAGTTACGCGCAGGCAATAAAAGATGGTATTTATCCCGGGGGAAGTCTGGACAGTGCTATCGACGTTATTGATGAAGAGATTCAGCGAATGGATCTGAGGGTTAAGGATCTCCTTTTCATAACCAGACTTGAATACCTTTCGCGTCATAACCTTGAGACATCGAGGGTGAATCTCTCGGAACTGATAGAGGATACAGTCGGCCGCTTCTCCTTTCAGCGGGACGATATAGATTGGGTCCTTAAATTGAAGGACGTTTCTGCAGAGATAAACGAAGAACAGCTGGCAATAGCAGTGGAGAACATTCTCTCTAATCAAATTCGGTATGCGAAAAGCAGAATTGAGGTCTCAATGGAGATTGTCGAGAAAGAGGACAGAGTGAACGTGCGTTTCGCGAACGACGGAGACAAGATAGCAGAAGAGAAACTTGCGGAGCTCTTCAAGGCTTTCAACAAAGGAGCGGGCGGCGAAACCGGCCTCGGTCTGAACATAACCAGGCGAATCATTGAACTGCACGGCGGTAAAATCTCCGTAAGCAACGAAGAGTCAGTGGTAGCGACTACTGTCAAACTGCCGATCAAGAACTCGAGATAATCACACAAGAACTCTGCCCAGGAGCCGGCAGAGACAGTTTCTTCATCAACTGATCAGATGACAAGAGGACACACTTGCGTGTCCTCTTGTCTTACCGGCATTGGTTTTCGCCGGGGGCATTCAATGGTCGGATCGATTGTGTAAGAAACATTGAAGCGGTAAAGATCTTTTTTGCGCTTTAGTTTGCCGGCCTCGCTTCTGGCAAATCACTCTTTGCTCAGCCAGCTAATAGCCTGATGCCAGAATTTGCCGTAGTATTCCCATGCAACAAACTCCATTCCCCAGTGAGGGGCGAGATCAGACATGAAGGCCATTGATCTCCCTTTTCCCGAATCTCCGACTATGATGAAGGGATCTCCATCAATCTCGGCAAGCACTTCGGAACCTTCCTTGGGGAAGACCTTCTGGTAGCCCAGGAATCTCGGCCATTTTGTGTCTATTCCCTTCAAAATTGGATGATTCGGTTTCAATACCTTAACCGAGGCCCCCTGGGTGGCTTCGACTCTGTCGTCTGTATCCATCATGTTGACTGGCATCACTTTCTCGATCGGACTGCCGTGATAGTTTCCCTTGCCCTGGAAGCCCTGGAAGTCGACGTATCCACCCGTCATGATTAGCGATCCGCCGGCCAGAACGTAATCAGCGAGCATCTGAACTTTGTTCGGACCCATCGGTACTTTGAACATATCCGGGTACATAGTCAGGGTGTTTCTTCCGCAGTCGCTTATGATTAC
>DSBT01000295.1 GCA_011045915.1 Mesotoga infera | reverse complement strand
GTTAGTGAACCTCGATATCTCTATTGCTCTTGCAAGTTTCGAGAGCGAATCATTTGAGAGAACGATATCTGCCGTTTCGATTGTTGCGTCAGCCCCCGAACCTCCCATGGCAATGCCAACATCGGCCCTCGCAATTACCGGTGCATCATTTATTCCGTCGCCAACAAATGCGGTTTGTTTCCCACCAGCGATTGCTGATTCCACTGCCTTCATTTTGTCTTCTGGAGTTGCTTCGGAAATCAGATTGTCGAGGTCCAGTTCGTCCGATATAGAAGCAGCAATATCACGACTATCGCCCGTAAGCATTACTATCTCATGAACTCCGAGTTCTCTAAGCCTGATGAGGGCATCGGCAGAATCATCCTTCAAAACGTCGGACAGAGTAAATGCCCCCTCTACTATGCCATCGATGGAAAGAAATACCTTTCCTGATTCACCTCGCTCTTTGTGATCAACTCCGAGATCCTTCAACAGAGAGGCGTTGCCAATGCCCATCTTCTTACCGTTGATTTCTGCTGTTATACCTTTTCCTGCAATTTCTGTGAGGTCGGAGATTTTCATCTCTTCGGGAGACTCCGGAATGAGGCCTCTAAACGAACTCGCCGCTGGATGAGTGGAGTAGCTTTCCATTAGGGATGCGTATTCCAATAACTCCCTCTTGTCATATCGGCCATAAGTCTCTATTTGAGAGATCACTGGCTTTCCCCTGGTCAGTGTTCCCGTCTTGTCTATGAAAATCGAGTCAATCTTTCCGAGAGATTCCAGATAATTACTTCCCTTGAATAATATTCCTTCTCTTGAGGCCTTTCCAATACCGACGAAATAGCTTAACGGAACAGAGATGACTAATGCGCAGGGGCAGGAAATGACAAGAAGGATCAAGGCCTTATGAACCCAGACTGAAAGTTCCCCTCCGAACAGCAGCGGGGGAAATACCGCTATCGCGGTAGCGATGGAGACCACAATAGGGGTGTACAGCCTCGAGAACCTGGTAATGAAACGCTCCTTTCTAGACTTTCTAGAAGTCCCCTCTTCAACTAGCTCCAGCATTCTGCTAGTGTAAGACTTCTGAAGATCTGTCGATGCAGTGACTTCTATAACGCCTGACTTGTTTATGGTACCGGCAAGAACTGTATCACCTTCCTTTACGGGTACGGAACTACTTTCTCCTGTGAGAAGTGATTTGTCTATCCAGGTGCTTCCAGAGTTGATGATGCCGTCAATAGGAATTCTTTCTCCTGGTCTGACAACAAATCTGTCGCCCGGTTGAATCTGGCCTGCCGGTACAGCCCGAAGCTTCCCGTCAGTGATCTGATTGACTTCTTCAGCCCTCAAATCTATCAGTTCCTTCACTGATCTTCTTGATTTTCTTAAGGCGATTGACTCCAGAAGCTCTCCGAAACTGTAAAAGATCATCACGGCAACAGCTTCCGGCAATTCGTGGATCGCAAAGGCGCCCATAGTGGCGATTGTCATGAGGAAACTCTCGTCGAACAAGTCGCCCCTTAGGAGGTTCCTGGAAGCCTTAAGGACGGTGCTTCCCCCGGCGACAAGATACGCAGTCACAAACAAGCCATATTCAAGCAGTTCATTGTTCCCGTGAAGAAAGGGAGAAGAGACCAAAGCAATTATAAACAGGGCTACTGAGAAGAGTAGTTTCACAAGTTCTTTGATGGGTAGGTCTTTCTTGACACCCGGAGATTGCAGCAACGTTATCTCCGGAGAATGTTTGTGAATAATTTCTTCGACTTTTTCGAGAGTCTGACTATTGATTATTAGTGTCGAAGAAGAGAAATCTATTCTCGCATTAACTCCCGATCTCTTTAGCTGGTCCTCCAGTTTGGTTGCACATTTCGGACAATCAAGTCCTTCTATTCTGTATTTCTTCACCCTAATCGCCCTCTGACAGTTCCTGGAAGTGCTCTCTGGCAATGTGTATGAGGTCAATGACGTGATGGTCACCCAGAGAATACAAGACTGACTTCCCTTCCCTGCGATTTCTTACAAGTCTATAAGACTTAAGCTGTTTCAGATGGTGAGAAATTGTCGGGAGAGTCAACTCCAGAATTTCGGCAAGATCGCAAGTGCATAACTCGGCCTCAGACAGAAGAAAGATGATCTTAGTTCGAGTCTCGTCTGAAATTACCTTGAAGAGTTCTGAGAGGCCTGAAACTTCATCTGCAATCTCTCTATACTTACTTACATCAACATGAACTTCTCTGCTCGGACAAAGGTCGCTCACTGCCTACCTCCCAATCAATTAGATGAGTGTCTAATTGATTGTACTTCGAATATCTGCCTCAGTCAAGTCACTTTCCAAACACCACTGCCGGCGTGGAAATGAGAAGTTCTTTTCCGCCAAAAATGAAGACACCCTCGATATAATAGGCTGTAGG
>DSBT01000294.1 GCA_011045915.1 Mesotoga infera | reverse complement strand
TATATAGATCAAGAAGAGAATTGCCGACCGATTGTCCCATTTCATTCATAATATGCTGAATTATAAGCTCGGTAACTTCGAGATTATTCTGAAAAAAAGCAACAGGAGGAACTTCAAATCTCTGCGCCGCAAGTTCCTGTTCCAGGATACCCTCTCCAAAAAGAGTTCTTGAGACTCCCCTCATCACAACTCTGTCATTGCTGTTCATCAAGTGTACGAGAGTTGAAACCTCGCTCAGTCTCTTCTTCACACTATGTACTATATGCTCTTCATCCGGGAGGCGTTCACCCTTCGTAACAAGAATTGCCATGACGTGTCTCCGATTGCCTCTCAAAATCAGGTGCTTAAGTTCACCCTTCCCATTTGCCCTGTTGTAAGGTCTTAGAGAAGTCTTTCTTAGAATATCTTCAAAAACTGCTCTTGTCTTCTCGAAATCTCTCAAACCCAAGACACAATCCCGACAATTCACCGGAAGCTTGCTGTTCCTCCTGTAAAGACCGAGAGAGAGTCCCTTTTTTCCCTGATAGCAAACAAACTCCATTTTCAGCCTGTAGTTCACTTCTTTAGGAGAGGGAACAATCTCAAAGTTATCAACCTTGATCTTCCCGACTCTGCTGAACTGCTCTCGAATTATCTCTCTTTTCCAATGGAGCTGTTGAGAATACTCTAGTGTCTGCCAATCACATCCGCCACATAGTGGAAAGCTTCTGCATAGTCTTTCCCGTCTTGAACTCGAGGGAGTTACGATTCTCTCGGTTCTCATGAGGTGGAAGTCATTTTTTCCTTCACTTCGACTTGCAAGAACCACTTCTCCGGGGTATCCTCCGTCCAGCAATGCAATCTTGCCTTCACTGGTTCTGGCAAGGGAGTACCCTCCGGCAATAAGCTTCTCTATCTTCAGTTCTTCCATCACATGCTATCGGGGGCTTCTACTCCAAGTAGCCCTAACCCGGCTTTTAAAACATTCTGCAGAGCCTTGCACATTGCCAATCGAGCCCCGGAGAGAGCATGATTCTCAGGATCAACGATGATATTTTTGTTGTAGTAACCGTGAAATGCCCTGGACAGATCTTCCAGATAAGACGTCAGACGATTTGTCCTGTAGTCTGTCACTATAGAATCCAGAATCTCAGGGAAGATGGTCAACAGCTTGATGATTCTTCTGTCATCCTGAGTATTCAGCAGTTTCAATGAACTCGTTGATATTGCCACATTCTTCTCTTCCGCCGTTCTGAAAACATTACTGATTCTTGCATTAGCATACTGGACATAGAAGACCGGATTGTCATTTGACCTCTGTTTGGCGAGATCAATATCAAACAGCATATGCGTATCGGGATCAAACATTGCAAAGAAATACCTGGTTGAATCGACCCCTACAGCCTCAACCAATTCGTCAAGTGTCGTGAACTCTCCTCTTCTGGTTGACATCTTCACCACTTCGCCCTCTCTCTTGAGGTTTACATACTGGTGAATAATCACGTTCAAGAAACCATCATCAATATCGAGAGCTTTCATCGCTGCTTTCATTCGGGGTATGTGTCCCATGTGATCAGCACCCCAGATATCGAAAACTTTCGCGAACTTCCTCTCATGCTTGTTGTAGTGGTAAGCAATATCTGTCATGAAGTAAGTGTTGGTACCGTTTGATCTAACTAAAACCTTGTCATCATCTTCAACAAAGTTCGATACCTTAAGCCATCTCGCTCCTTCGGACTCGTATATCAACTTCTTGCCTTCCAGAGATTTGATAACGAATTCAACTGTTCCATCTTCAATAAGAGAACTCTCATAAAAGACATTTTCAAAGTCCACTCGAAGTCTCTTCAGGGTTTCCAAAATGTCTTCAAGCATCTTGTCGAGCGCATACTTCTTAAAGAAACTTTCTGATTCGCCGTTCCAGCGCCCTTTGAAGCGATCACCAACTTCATCCACGAGTCCTTGCGCAATCTCAACCAGGTACTCGCCTTGATAACCATCTTCAGGAAGTTCTTCTTCCCTGCCGAGGAGCTGATTGTACCTAACCCACAGAGATCTTCCAAGAAGCCCTATCTGTCGACCGGCATCATTTATGTACATCTCTTTTTGAACCCTGAAACCCCTCGAAGAGAAGACCCTGCATAGAACATCGCCTAATACTGCCTGACGTCCATGACCAACCGTAAAAGGCCCTGTTGGATTGGCACTGGCGAATTCGAACTGAATGTTTGTTTCGCCCCGTTTTTTCCAGAAGTTTGGCTCTTCAAAGATCTTCCCCAGCACAGAAGAGAGATAATCTATTGAGAAATCGACGTTTATGAACCCTGGCCCGGCGACTTCAACTCTACTGTAATCTGATTCATTTTGCAGCTTTTCGGAGATCGTAACAGCGATTTCTCTAGGACTCCTCTTGAGCGATCTTGAGAGAATGAAGGCAACATTGGTCGAGAGGTCACCATATCCTTCGGGAGGTATCTCAATCTTAAAATCGACTTCCTCTTCTACACCGAATTCTTCTAACAAGCACTTTATTGTACTCTCCAACTTTTCTTTGAACAAAGGTCACCTCCAAATTAGGGCAATATACCTTAGCATACAAAAGCATAACACCGCATTGTTGTGATATGGTTTAATCCACGTTTCCTCGAGCCAATAAACGTAATTGAAAGCTGGAACTTATATATGTATTATATTAGAGATAACCAAAACAAG
>DSBT01000293.1 GCA_011045915.1 Mesotoga infera | reverse complement strand
TTGAATGATACATTCACCCTTAGGCGAGAAATCTACTTGAGTAACCGCGAAGAATTAGAGAGCTCTGACGTACTAAACAACTATGCGAGAAACCAAATTAATTGCATGAAGAAACGGCTTCATCATATACATGAATCTCCATCATTCTTCGTGCGCATACTCTAACAGGTAAGAAGAATCGGATTCATTGACGGCTGTGAATCGGTTCCCGATACTTGAAATGCAAACCATACCACTCTTCATCTATCCAAGATATTTTTCAAGTCTGAAATGTCCCTTCCAATTGTCTTTGGTGATTGGAGAAGTTTACCAAATGATGTGATCTCCTTCAGTCCCGTTCCAGTTACTAGCGCAACAACCGATTCTTTCTTACTTATAATTCCCTCTTCTAAGGCTTTGGCTAGACCTGCTACGGAAGCTGCACCAGTTGGTTCTGCAAAGATACCCTCAAGTCTTGCCATAACACCGGCTGCACGAACCATCTCAACGTCAGATACAGAGATGGCCGACCCACCGGAATCCCTAATTGCGCGAAGCACCAGTTCACCGTCAAGCGGAAAAGGAACGCTGATTGCCTTTGCTAAAGTGCTGGGATTCTCCCATCTCTCAACCTTCTTCTTACCCTCCTTAAAGGCTTTTACTAAAGGGGCGCATCCCTCGGCTTGAACAGCAAGAATTCTCGGGAGCTCAGTGATTATTCCAGCTTCCATAATCTCCAAAAAGCCCTTCCAGACAGCTGCTGATAGACCGGCCCCTCCCGCAGGCATTACTACCCAATCGGGAGTGTTCCACTCAAGATCCTCCGCAATTTCGAAAGCAATGGTTTTTGTACCTTCAAAGTGATACGGATTGACCGCCGCGGCAGTTGTCAGATGAGTCCATTCATAAGATTCAGATAGATCAGTTATTAGGTCAATGCAATCGCTGACAGTACTATTTTCAATAAGAATAAGATTAGCACCGTACAAGATCGTCTGCACATTTCTTTCAACTGGCGTATCGGCAGGCATAAGCACGAAGCATTTGAGTCCTGCTCTTGCGCAGTAAGCAGCCGTTGCAGGGCCAGCGTTTCCGTCGGAAGCGATAATCACTTTTCCTGAACCGATTTCTATGGCCTTGCTGACTCCCATAGCCGCGGGACGGTCTTTGTAAGTGCCGGTAGGGTTCTGAGTCTCGTCCTTCAACATTACTCTTCCGGCGGTGCCTAACTCCGCCCGAAGCCTAATGCTCGTAGTTAGAGGAGTAGCGCCCTCTCCCAACGTTATACAGTACCGAACATCATCTATCGGCAGCAATTTGTGGTATTTCCACAATCCAAAAAGATCCTTGTCCGGGAAACCGTCAACATTTGCTTTACCGCCTTGATCGTATCTGTAATTCAGAGTGCCGCCGCACTCAGGACACTTGGAGATGCCAACGGTTTTGCTGTTCTGGAAACCGCACGCATCACAACTTTGAAAATACCGTCTAGATTTCACATTCTTACCTGACGACTCTTCCTGAAGCGTTTCCAGAAAGTAGCTTCTCGATCTCATCCCTAGATACGACGTTGAAATCTCCCTTAATTGTGTGTTTCAGGCATGAGGCAGCTACTCCAAATTCAAGTGATTTTTCTGGTTCCCAGGAATTGTCCAATCCAAAGATCAGTCCCGCAGCAAATGCATCTCCACCACCTACACGATCGATTATGTTTATGTCGTATTTCGCCGAGACCATGAATTCCCCGCCAGCGAGCACCGATGCCGACCACCTGTTGAAGTTGGCATTTATGCTTTCCCTTAGGGAAATAGCAACAACCTCTAGATCAAAGGTATCCCTAAGCTTTGTTGCCACATCTTTGTATCCCTCGACACTTAACCTGCCATCACTTACACTGGTTCCCTCAGCCTCTATTCCAAAAACAGATTCGCTATCTTCCTCGTTTGCGAAGAGGACATCCGTGTTCTTCATAAGAGAGGTCATAATCTTTCTCGCCTTTTCTTTGCTCCACAGTCTCGACCTGTAATTGAGATCGCACGAAACCGTCATTCCTCTCTTCTTGGCCTCTATCAGGGCCATTTCGCATGCTTCAATCAACCCATCGCTTAGTGCAGGAGTGATACCCGTGAAGTGAAACCAGGTAGCATCTGAGAAAATCTCCTCCCAGTCGAAATCCCCGGGCTTAGAATTAGCAAAGACCGAGTTGTCTCGGTCGTAAATAACCTTTGACGGTCTTTGAGAATAACCATACTCGTAGAAGTACTTGCCTAACCTGCCGGTATCTTTCATGACATAACTGGTATCCACGCCGTGAACCGCTATGTTTCCTATAGCCGCTTCTCCAAATTGGTCGGCCGATACTTTGGACACGAATCTGCTTTTTCCGCCGTACTTCGCAATCGCAACAGCTACATTGGCTTCCGCTCCCCCGTAAACCACTTCGAAATTCTTGGTCTGCTCAAATCTCTCTCCCAAAGGAGCGGCAAGACGCATCATAATTTCTCCGAAGGTAACTACTCTGGACATCCGAATCCTCCTCCTACTTCAAAACTGATAATCGAAATCTTAGAAGACTCCTAAGTGTGACTTTTTGAAATTGTCAACAGTTGCAATTCATAATCATCTAAATGATAGCACGGCAGATCTGAACCTCCAGTAAAAGGCAATATGAATCTCTTCAGTCGATAAAAAAATTTTTTTCTATCATTCTCCTCGTGAAATGTCTAGATTCATCTCGTTATTCGATCATAATACTTTATCACTGTTTCCTATTGTCTCTCAACACTAATTTATTGATTTGATTAGAAAGGCAAATCATGTTAGATTATAGTAGAAATTTTTTCTATGAGGGTGGTTTATTTGGGAACTCTTCTCGACAGAATAGCTAGAGAAAGCGCCGACTTCACACCAACGATGAAGAGAATTGCTGATGCGATTCTTCAGAACCCCTCCGAAACCGTTAATCTTTCAATAACTCAGCTTATGAATAGATCGAAAGTGGGGAGTGAATCAACGGTTGTAAGGTTTTACAGACAGCTAGGATATGAAAGCTTTCATGAATTCAAGGTCACTTTAGCATCTGAAATCGCCGGATCGGCTTTTTATCATCCTTATGAGGATATTTCGATAGATGACACGCCATCAGATGTTGTCGGAAAGATTTTCAACGGATGCATTATGGCTTTGAAAAAGAACTCAGAGGGGCCAATCGGTAGAGCAATAACCGAAGCAGTAGACTTGATTGAGAATAGCAGAAGAATAATATGTATTGGATATGGTGTTTCCGGCTCTATTGCTAATAATTTGTCTTTCAAGCTGAATCTTCTCGGAAAAGATGCTATTTATTGTCCCGATTCACATACGAATGCCGTTACACTTTCAAAACTGGGGAAGGATGATTGTGTCTTTGCAATCTCTCAGTCGGGGGAGAGCAAAGACGTGGTTTTACCTCTTCAAAAAGTGAAGAATACGGTGAAAATCATCGCGCTTACAGGATTTGCCGATGCGACCCTGGCAAAGATCGCAGATCTCTGCATCATAGCTGCCGTCCCTGAAGAAATGAATTTGCGCACTGACGCAATCGTTTCCAGATGTGTTCAAATGGTAGTTGTCGACTCCCTCTTTGCTTGTCTCGCTGTAAGAGAGGGCGAGGAATCACTCGATACTCTTTCGTTATCTAGAAGATCATTATCATATCTAAAATTCTAAACTCGGAGGTGCAACATGGGAGCTTTTAAAGGCATTATTCCACCAGTACTGACAACATTTGATTCAGAGGGAAAAATTGATGAGAAACGGTATCTGAATCTCATAGATTTCCTTTCCAAAAAGGTTCACGGTCTCTTTGTTTGTGGTACTTACGGTGGTGGGCCGCTCATGACTGTGGATGAACGTAAGAAGGTAACTGAACTTGCAATCAAGGGGGCAGCAGACCGAGTACCGGTAATCGCTCACATTGGCTCAAGCAATCCGGATGATATCTTCGAACTTGCTAAACATGCCGAACACGTTGGCGCCAAGGCCGTTGCAACGGTGGTACCCTTCTATTTCCCGTACTCTCAGGCCGATATAGTTAGATTCTTCAAGAAACTCGTAGAGACAACGGCTCTTCCCGTATTCATATACAACAATCCGAAAACAACCGGAGTAACGATAGATATCGAGACTCTAAAGAAACTGAAAGACGTAGGCCTTTACGGAATAAAGGATAGCACGTTTGACCTTCTCTATTTCTACGGAGTAAAGTTCAACATGAACATGGACAACTTCTGTTATATAAGCGGCACAGAAGCCTTCATCATGCCCTCGATACCGCTTGGTGCAGATGCTGCTATCTGCGGACTGGCGAACGCTCTTCCTGAACCGGTAGTCGAACTATTTGACAAAAGCATTGAAGGTGATTATGAGAAGGCACTCGAGCTTCAGCTGAGAGTGAATAAACTTAGAGATATTCAACACTATGCTCAGAGCATTCCTGCGATTCATGCAATGTTGAAAATGAGAGGTATTGATTCCGGATATCCCAGGCACCCTTATGCTCTTGTGTCGGATTCAGTTTATCAGAAGATCGAAAACGCTCTGAAAGAAATGAATGCGCTCTAGGAGGTGAAGATGTGAAGAGAGCTCTCGGACTTGGAGAGATAATGGTTCAAATGAACCCGACTGAAAAGGGTGCTCTCAGGTTTCAGACCCTTTTTGAGAGACATGTGGCAGGTTCCGAAGCAAATACAATAATACAGATGCAGCGAATGGGTGTAGAGTGTTCGTTTCTTACAGCCGTTGGAGCAGACGAATTCGGAAAAGTGATCCTCTCTTCACTCCGGTCCGAGGGAGTCAATACACATGGTGTGGTTGAAGATAGAAGTAATCCGACCGGCGTGTATTTTGTCCAGAGGAGCTACCCCGTCCCAGATAAGACCATGGTCTTCTACTACCGCAAAGATTCGGCAGCCGCGCATTTTGGACCGGAAAACTTGAAGGACGAGTATTTCGTTGATCTGGACCTCTTCCTCGTTAGCGGGATTACTCCTGCGCTTAGTGATAGCTGTAATCAAGCCGCTCTGAAAAGCATTGAACTGGCGAAAAAATCCGGAGCTCAAATCGCTTTCGATACAAATATCAGGATCAATTTGCTCAAGACGAAAGAAAACGCAATTAGGATACTTGAACCATTCGTTAGAAAGGCAGACATTCTCTTTACGGGCGCCGGCGATATGGCGATGCTCTTCGGTAATGATTCAGAAGTGGCAAAAGAAAAGATAATCGAAATGGCAGAATCGGCCCATATTATTGTTTTCAAGAAGGGCGCCGACGGAGTGGAAGCCTTGGTAAGTGGTAAGAGGTATTCAATGCCTTCATACAAGGTCCCGGTGATCGATGAGTTGGGGGCCGGCGATGCCTGTGATGGAGCCTTTCTCGCAAGTTATCTTCAGGGTAAGAGCATTGAAGATTCGCTTAGATATGCGAATGTTGCCGGTGCAATAACGGTCAGCTTGAAGGGCGATATTGAACCTTTGCCCGACTGGCAAGCAATCGAAACCTTCCTGAACGTACACGGGGCAGGCGAGAAGAGGCTACTGAGGTGATTGTGTGAAACCAGAAGTCCTGAGTTTTGGTGAACCTCTTGCAGCATTTTACAGCAAAGACAGACGAAGTCTTTCAAAGGCCGGTGAGTTCGACATGACCTGGGGAGGAGACACTTCAAATGTCGCGCTCGGTATTTCAAAACTTGGTCATACATCAGGATACATAACAAAGGTTGGAGACGATGCCTTCGGAGAAGGGTTTCTTGATCTCTGGAAATCCAATGGAGTTGACACAACCAATGTTATCATTGACAGTGATCGACTAACCGGAATGTACTTCGCGAGCTTCATTGGAGAAAAACATGAGTTCATTTACAGAAGAAAGGACGCTGCAGCCAGTACTTACAGCGTGGATGACGCAAGAGACGTTGATTTTGAAGGAGTTAGAATTCTCCATCTTAGTGGCGTGTCGCAGGCGATTAGTAGGCAGTGTCTTGAAGCGAGTCTTGTGCTCATGAAAAGAGCGAGAGAGAATGGCGCAGTCATCTCATTCGATTTGAATTATCGTGGCAAACTCTGGTCCAGCGAGCTTGCGAAATCTGTATATCTGAGCGTTATTTCGAGATACGCCGATATCGTTTCTCTAAACGATGAGGAGCAGGAGGTGCTAGGTATCAAGGGCGATCCAGAGGATGCAGCCAACTACCTACTGGAACTCGGCCCGAAAGTAGTAGCCCTCAGGTGTGGAGTGAAGGGAGCCGTCATAGCGACCAGAAAGAAGAGCGTGAAAGGCAAAGCAAAGAAAGTTGAAGTAGCTGACACTGTTGGGGCCGGAGATACATTCACTGCATCTTTGTTGTGCTGTTATTTGGAAGACAGAAATGAAGAAGATTCTCTTCAGTTTGCTCTTTCTGCTGCAGCATTGACTTGCACTAAAACTGGTTCTACAGAAGGACAGCCGTCTAAGAAACAGGTTCTTGATTTTATTGGGGGAAACCCTGTTACTCAATAGGAGGTGTTTTTTGTGAAGAAGTTTCTAGTTTTTCTAGTAATCGCCCTGATGGCTTCATCGGTGTTATTCGGTGTAGACTATCCAAGAAAACCAGTATCTGTAGTCTGCCCCTGGGGTGCAGGTGGCGGAACTGATCGCGTCGCGAGATACGTTGCAGACGAGTTAAGCAAAGCTCTTGGTCAGCCCTTCACAGTTGTGAACAGAACCGGGGGCGGCGGGGCAGTAGGACACAGCGCCGGAGTGTATGCAGCACCAGATGGCTACACTATTACGCTGGTGACTCTAGAGATAGCCAATATGCACTGGCTTGGCCTGACGACGATAACTTACGAAGACTTCGACTACATTGCACAGTTCAATGAAGACGCAGCAGGTGTTATCGTTGC
>DSBT01000292.1 GCA_011045915.1 Mesotoga infera | reverse complement strand
GAAGAGATACGATTTTCTTGGAAGATTTGGAGGTGAAGAAGTGAGTGAGTTATTCAACAAAGAGGAGTTCTTGAAAGGGCTAATAAAAAGGCTTCATGAAGAACCAGACAGTATCGAGAGCATAAGGGAAGATTTCATGCAAGTGGTAAGGGAGCTCACACCGGTAGAGATCGCTCAGGTTGAGCAGAAGCTTGTCGAAGAAGGCATGCCCGCAGAGAGCATACAGCTCATGTGCAATATTCATCTCGACGTGTTCAAGGAAGCGTTGGATGAGGACGATATTACCGTCGACCCCTGGCATCCTTTGCATATATTGATTGAAGAGCATCGAGACATACTGAACAAGAGCAAAAAATTGAGAGATCTAGCCGGAAGGATAGGCAGCAAGAGCGACATTGAAGAAGATGCAAGAGAGCTTTCATCTCTATTAGATTATCTGGATCAAGTGGATCTGTACTTCTTGAAAGAGGAAAACGTGCTCTTTCCTTACCTCGAGAGACATGGTCTCATTCAGCCTCCAGCGATAATGTGGAAAGAACACGATGATGTAAGGGAGCTGAGAAAGACTCTGAAGAGACAGTCTACGAGTATAGAAGGCGGTTTTGGTAGAATAAACGAGCTTGCAATAGCCATAAGCGAGATCCTCTCAAATCACATTTACAAGGAGCACAAGATTCTCTTCCCTGCAGCGCTTAAACTGCTTTCGCGCGAGGAGTGGGAGGAAATAAGAACTCAGTTCGACGAAATCGGATATTTCGCATTTGAACCGATGCCGTTCTCTTCTTCGGAAGGTCAATCCGAAGCCGATACTTCAAAAGACGTTGTGAATCTCGGAAGCGGTTTTCTCAAATTGGAACAGATGAAGCTGGTTATGAACAACCTGCCTTTTGACATCACCTTCGTTGATGAGAACGACGTCGTCAGGTATTTCAGCGAGGGAAAGGAAAGAGCCTTCGTCAGAACAAGAGCAATAATTGGCAGGAAAGTGCAGAACTGTCATCCGCAGAAGAGCGCTCACATTGTTGAAAAGATTCTCTCCGACTTCAAGGAAGCGAAGAGAGACGTTGCAGAATTCTGGCTGAGTCTGGGGCAGAAGATGGTTCACATCAGGTATTTCGCTCTTAGGGATGAAGAAGGAAAGTACGCCGGTACGCTCGAGGTTACTCAAGAGATTTCGAAAATCAGGGCTTTGGAGGGAGAAAAGAGGATTTACGACCCTCTGGACTAGCGAGAGTCCTGCCAAATTCAAAACCAGGAGCAGATATTGTAGAATAGAGTGTACTCACTTTAATCTTCAAAAAACCTTTCGGAGGTATCGCGATGATTCGCAGAGAAATGGGAAAGACCAAAGAGAAAGTATCTGCACTGGGTTTTGGCTGCATGAGGCTGCCCACACTAGATGATCAGTCAATAGATGTCGACGAGGCCAAAAAAATGCTTAGGTTTGCAGTGGACAACGGTGTTGATTACGTTGACACTGCTTGGGGATATCATAACGGCCAGAGCGAACCATTCGTTGGTCTTGCTCTTCAGGACGGTTATAGAGAGAAAGTCAAGCTTGCTACGAAGCTTCCCAGCTGGCTAATAAAAAGTCGCGAAGATATGGATTATTATCTGAATGAGCAGCTGAAGCGATTGAGAACCGACGTGATCGACTTCTATCTGATCCATTCTCTAAACCGAAGATTCTGGAAGAATCTCAAAGAACATGATATCTTCGAGTTCATGAACTCTGCTCTCTCGAGTGGCCGGATTCGACACATCGGCTTTTCCTTTCACGATACTCTTGATGTCTTCAAAGACATAATCGATTCCTACGATTGGGAGTTCTGCCAGATTCAGTATAATTTCCTCGATACAGAGAATCAAGCCGGTGTTGAGGGTTTGGGATATGCGTCAGACAGGGGAATCGGAATAGCGGTGATGGAACCCCTACGGGGGGGAAAGCTGGCCAACAATGTTCGAAAGGATATTCTACAGATCTGGCAGTCCGCAGAAATTCAGAGAACTCCTGCTGCCTGGGCGCTTAGATGGGTATGGAATGATCCGAGAGTAGGCGTAGTTCTGAGCGGAATGTCGACTATGGATCAGGTAAGGGAAAACATTGAAACGGCCAGAAAAGCCGATCCGGATTCCTTGACTCCTTCAGAACTGGCAACGGTCGAAAGGGTAAAAGAGGAGTACGTAAGGAGAATAAGGGTCAACTGTACCGGCTGCAGTTATTGTATGCCTTGTCCGAGTGGCGTAGCGATTCCCACTTCCTTCGACTTCTATAACGATGCCTTCATGTTTGATAATATCGAGGATCAGAAGAAAGTCTACTTGAGATTTGTCAAGGAAGAGAACAGAGCGTCCCGCTGTGTTGAGTGCGGGCGTTGCGAAGATCTCTGCCCACAGAGTATAGAGATAATCAAGAATCTCAAAGAAGTCTCCGCGCTCTTCGAATAAGAGAGGCGTGGCGGAGAAGAATGTCTTTCACGGCAGCGCTGCCTTTTTCTCTGATAGTGCTATATAATTGTGCCGTAATTGGGAAAGTGAATAACCTCTGAGGGGGGTAATATAGATGACCGGAATAGTTCTTGCCGCTGGTCAGGGTACAAGGATGAAGTCGAAGTATCCCAAAGTAATTCACAGAATCCTCGATATGCCTATGGTCAACTGGGTTGTATCGGCTCTTAGAAAGGCCGGTGCCGACCGAATAGTGGTTGTAACCGGATACGAGGCCTCGATGGTCGAAGATATTCTCGATGACGATATTGTCTCATTAAGGCAGAGTCCTCAGCTTGGAACGGGCCACGCGGTCATGACCGCCGCCGATTATCTGGACGATGAAGAGATAGTAGTTATTGCTGGAGACGAACCTTTGGTAAGACCGTCGACGCTTAGAAAGCTTGTCTTCGATAGGGGTGAAAGAGATCTCGATGTTGTCTTCTTAACTATGAAACCATCCAATCCAACCGGCTACGGAAGGGTTGTCAAGAATGGAAACAGGGTCAAAATTGTGGAACACAGAGACGCGGACCCAGAGACGAGAAGGATAGATGAGGTCAACTCCGCAATTTATGCTTTCAGAGGAAGTTTCCTAAGGTCGGCAATCACTAGACTTTCAAACGACAATGATCAGAGGGAGTACTACCTGACAGACACCGTTGCTATGGCAGAGAAAGCAGATACGATCATTGTCGAAGATGCAAGGGAAGTCCTTGGCGTGAATGACAGGATTCAACTGGCCGAAATAAACGGGATAGCTCAGAGAAGGATAAATGAACAGCTCATGAAGAACGGCGTAACTCTAGTTGATCCCTCCACCTGTTACATTGGGCCTGAAGTTCAGATCGGAATGGACACGGTAATTGAACCGATGGTTTTCATAACAGGACGGACCGTTATTGGCGAAGGTTGTTTGATTGGTCCGATGACGAGAATCGAGAACTCGAATATCGAAGACAATGTGGAAATCGTTAGATCCGAGGTTTCCTCGGCGAATGTACATTCAGGAGCAAGAGTCGGCCCGCTTTCCAGGCTGAGACCGGGCGCGGTAGTTATGAACGACGCTCACGTAGGCAACTTTGTGGAATTGAAGAAGACCGTCCTTGGGAGAAGATCAAAGGCGCAGCATCTAACCTATCTGGGCGACACGAATGTTGGAGAAGATGTGAACATTGGAGCCGGTACTATAACCTGCAATTACGACGGGAAGAACAAACACAAGACCGAGATCCGTGATAGAGCTTTTATCGGCAGTAACACGGCTTTAGTTGCTCCGGTGAAAATCGGAGAGAATTCTGTGACTGCAGCCGGTTCTGCAATCACCGAAGATGTCCCGCCCAACTCACTTGCGTTCGGTAGAGCGAGGCAAGTCGTAAAAGAAGGAAGATTCTCAAATAATAATGGGCAGGAGGAGAAAAACTGATGCCTTACCAGACAAACGAGATGAAAGTATTCGCCGGTTCTGCGAGTCTGCCCTTGGCAGAGAAGATCTCGCAGCATCTTGGAATCAGGCTTGGAGATTGCAGAACAAAGAGGTTTTCCGACGGCGAGATAAATTTGAAGATTGACGAGACGGTCAGGGGTCATGATATCTTCATAATTCAGTCTACATGCAGCCCGGCCAATGAGAACCTTATGGAGCTTCTCATAATGATCGATGCCTTTAGAAGAGCTTCAGCCCATTCTATTGCCGCCGTAATCCCATATTATGGTTACGCTCGTCAGGATAGGAAGGCAAGAGGCCGCGATCCAATAACTGCCAAACTTGTGGCGAATCTTCTCACAACTTCAGGAGCGAGCAGGCTGATAACCATAGATTTGCATGCGGAGCAAATACAGGGGTTTTTCGATATCCCAGTCGATAATCTGTGGTCCTTTCCTGCCTTTTTCAGGTTCTTCAATCAGGGGAGGTTCGACAGAGAAGAAATGGCGGTCATTTCCCCGGACATCGGCGGAGTGAAGCGGGCGAGCAAGTTTGCGGCAAAACTTGGTGTTCCTCTTGCTATTCTGGACAAGAGAAGACCAAAGGACAACGTTGCAGAAATGGTACACATAATAGGCGATGTCGATGGAAAGACAGCAATAATCTTTGATGATATAATTGACACCGGTCGTTCATTGGTAGAGGCAGCAAAGATGCTAAAATCCAACGGTGCGAAGAAGATCTTTGCCTGTGCCACCCATGGCGTTCTCTCCGGCGATGCGACAAAGATAATTGCAGAGTCGGAAATTGAGAAGGTCTTCATTACTGACACGATATACCATGAAGGTCTTCCTGACAACATAATGGTGTTGTCTATTGCTCCGTTATTGGCGGAGGCATTAACCCGTGTTAGGAAAAATCTTTCGGTGAGTATTTTGTTCAGATAGAGGAGGGAAACAAATGCACGAAATAAATCTCGTTGCTGAACCGCGCAACGGTGACACGAAAGCGAAAATCCTAATGAATCAAGGCAGGATTCCTGCAGTGGTTTACGGCCCAGAAATGGAAACGATTTCCATAAGTCTGGATAAGGTCGAGGTCTTGAGAATAATGAACAGAGTTGCAGAGACAACTTCAATAGTTCTTTCTCTTGATGGCAAAGAGTACCGCGCCTTTCTGAAGGGAGTTCAGAGAGACAAGGTTACCG
>DSBT01000291.1 GCA_011045915.1 Mesotoga infera | reverse complement strand
TGACCTAACAAAAGTGATGAAAAGAAAAAAATCAGCATAAGAACAAAGAGCTTTTTCATCCCGTAACACCTCCAAGAAAGATGATGTGGATCGTGAAGAGTTTATGCAATTATATACTAGCCGGTCATTACAAAGGGTTTAAAGAGGAAATTTATACGCATTGTTTACCTTTTCTCACAAGTTTATACCAAATCATTTACCTGACTGAGAAGAAGAGTTCTTCATATGCCCTCATAACTTCCCCGGTGTATCTGCCGGGAACTTTGAAAGTGACTTCATCGATGGCCTTTACTGGCATTACACGGGAAACCGTGCTCACAAGGAAAACCTCTTCCGCGCTTAGAAACTCCTGGACGGTGACTCGCTTTTCAATGATCCTGTGTCCGAGTCTTTTTATGATTTCAATCACCTTTCCCCTGGTAATGCCAGGGAGAATATTGTCGACATTTGGCGTTAAGAAGATCCCATTCTCCACAAGAAAGTAGTTTGAACTACCCCCTTCGGTCGCGAATTTAATCCCATCTTCTTCTCGATACATCAGCGCCTCATATCCTCCATTGGCATATGCGAAGTTTTTGGCAAGAACGTTCGGCAATAGATTGATTGTCTTGTGCTCACAGAGTTTATGACGCAAGTCCGGGTAGGTTAGGAGTTTAACACCTTCCTTCCAACTGATCGTGTCAATTTTTCTCAGAGGCAAAGCAAGCATGAAAAACGTGCTGGATGTATCTTTTGGAGGGTATCTATGTTCTCTGTGAGGGTCTGTCCCTCTCGTCAGTTCTACATAAAGCTCCCCATCTTCGATAGAATTTCTTCTTATGAGTTCAAGTGCACTTTTCTTTACTTCTTCCGGAGTCAATCGTATCCCTATGTTGAAAAACTCGGCACTCTTTTTCATCCTCGAGAAGTGCTCTTCAAAAAAGAGAATTCTTCCTTCGATCGTCCTTATAACCTCAAAGAGTCCGTCTGCAAAAGTCAGTCCCCTGTTCTCTAGCTGAATAACTCTGCTTTTCTCCTGCACAAAATCACCGTCAAGAAATGCCCACATAGAAACCTCCCTGAGTTTTAGTACCTTCCTGACACTATTATGCATCAAACTGACCATCAATTTACGGTATGACACCCGAACAATGTTAGAATATAACGGAACCGTAAGCAGACCTTTCATTTGGAGGTTTTCTAAATGGACAACGTTTTGGCACTTTTTCCTGGAGGCTCTTCGGGGCTTTTTGGAAGTAAGGTGTACGATGTTGTTGTAATTCCAGAGGGACTCTTGTTGGTGCAGTTGACTAAATCAATAACAAATGAAGCCGTTAAAAAGGCAAAGGAAGCCTCCGAAGAAAGAAACGAAGGGTTCTTCAAGAAGATGGCATCCGTGATGTCGGCGGGCTCTTCTTTGCTTGAGAGATACAACGAGAAGACAAGAGAAGAGATTTTGAATGAAACACCCGGCAATCTATTCATCCCGAAAGAAGCGCTTAGAAAACTCAAGGTTTCCAGTAATACGGATTCTTCTCAAGGAAATTCTTTTGACAGCACCGTAATCAAAATCGTCTGGAATGAAGGCAAGATCAAACTGACTTTCAGAAAGGATTTGAATGCAAGAAAGGTTAAACACTTTCTTAAGGAAACGTTTGGTTTATAGTTTTGATTCGGGGAGTAACCCCTTCATTGATGGTCTGAGGCAGGAGGTTTACAATGAGAAAAATATTGTTGCTCTTGGCAATTGTGACTGTACTTGCAATCACAATGCTTGCCAATAATGTACTTGAATTCCCCAATGCTGATATCTATTACCCGGACGGATATGAGAAAGTTGCCGTTTATTTGGGAAACACCTTCGAATCGATACGGCCAAAGGCAATCGAACTCGTCGGAAACGACCCGGGAAGAATAAACATCGTGCTCGCCGATTTTGGAGCAAATACGAATGGACTTGCTCAAGCCCAGAACCATAAGACAATTCAGGTCTTCGTGTGGCCTGCTGACACAACACTATCGACCAGAATGAATGTAGCTAATCTTTACAGACAGCTTCTTATCCACGAATTCACTCATATTGCTCACCTCACTTATACAACCGGTATACCGGCTTTCATCTCAAGAGTGCTCTTAGGAACGGAAATGTTTTCTCCTCAGCAGCTTTCACCGTTTGTGGAGGGAGTTGCTTTGTTCGCCGAATCGTCAAATTACTTCTCCGAGGGAAGACTGAACAATCCAATGTGGGGAAGGGAAATGACCTATCAGAACATGAAAGCAAACTCCTTCCCAACTCTGGACTACGCGTTGTCCGTATCGCGAGAAGACTACCGGGGAGGAGCTCTTTATTATAACTATATGGCCAGCTTCTATGACTATCTCGTTAGAAGATTCGGCATAGAATCAGTCAAGGAGTTTCATGGTGAAGTCTCCGGAAGACTTCCAGTTTTCGGCCCCATCAACGCCTCACAAATTGCATTCGGTGAAACCCTGGACGGGCTATACAATGACTGGAAAGAAGAAGTCGGAATCGAAGCCACAAAGTATGCCACCTTAACGGAAGTGAGAACAGTTACCAACGGTCAGATATACGACATGACGAAGACCGAGAACGGTGTCGTTTTCTCCTATTCGGTTTTCGGTGAAGCAAGTTCATGGAATGGCTCCGTTGAAAGAGGAATTGAAGAATATGTCGATGGCGGCTTTTCAAGGAGGATTTCTGACTTTGGCGCCCTGAGCCTGAAATGGCACGAAGGGAACATCTACTTGATGACTTCGGTAACCGAAAGGAATACGACGTCCAGAGAAATCTGGTCACACAGGCCCCCTCTTTCTGTCAGGCTTCTGGACAAAGGAATGATCACTGCCTTTGATATCTACAACGGAAGACTGATCAAAGCACTGTACGACTCAAAGACTGAACTATCAACCATATACTTCGACGAGATGCAACTCATAACAGTTCCATGGCTCGTAAAAGATATCGTGGTTCTTGATGATGGAAGCCTGGTTATGCTGCTATCAAGGAATGGCATTAACGGAGCCATCGCTACTTTCACAGAAGGAGAATTCAGAGTAATTCTGGACGATCCCTATCTCAAGGGAAGGGGTATTGATTATCACGAAGGGAAGGTAGTCTTTACAGCCGCCTATGAAGAAGGATATATGGATGCTTTCGCTGTAGAGATATCATCAGGAGAGCTTTTCAGATTAACCGAAGGTGCCAATCTTGAAAAGGCGATGGTTTTGGATTCTAAAGTGTATGGATTCGGACACTCCCGAAGTGAAAAGGGAATGTCGATTTATGTATTCGGTCTTGAAAGCACTCCTTACAGCGTTAAAGAAGTAGAGCCCGATGACTTCGAGCCATCTTCTGTGGAGTATACAAGTGGCGATTACCTGAAGAAAACCTTCCTTCACTTTCTGAATCCCATTTTGAGAGCTCCATTTGTATCTTATGATGGCGAAAACTTGTCTCTGGGATTTGTGACCTTACACCTTTCTCATGATTCTAAACACTCTATGACGCTAATGCCATCATTCACATTCGGCACTGAAAAACTTTCCTTCACGGCTGAGTACACCGGCCAGTTGTTTGAAGGAGTAAATGTGATGCTGAGAATTAATCTTGGTCTGCCTGAAGTCCCCATCGCTAATGCAGGCCTTTCTGCTGAGCTTTTCCAGATGCCACTCAATCCCTCAACGAGGTTTAGATCACACGCTTATATTGGATTTGACACGTCGGGAGGCATTACCACATCCGTTCCCTTAAGTCTGGGAGGAAATCTCTTCTCGATTTCGCTGGAACCAGGGATAAAACTTTCCGATGGAAGGATCACGCCACTGCTTGCAGTGGATGCTGGATTCTCCCCCACTCTAGGTACGTCTGTCGGCCTTGGCGTCGGCTTCCACGATGATTTCTACTGGTATGCGAACGGGGCTCAACTCTTGTATAGGATAGACTGGGGATGGAGTCCTCTATTCTTCTTGAAAGAGTTGGGAATTGGTGGTGTGATAACCGGAACAAACACCAGTCTAGATCACTCCGCTCTTTACCTGTTCATAAATGTCGGTTCAACAATTGGTTTAGGAGACATTTTCCCCAAGATAGGCATTCAGTACAGTGACTCGCGCTTTGGAATCTACTTTGGACTGGATAATCAACCGTAAAGAGAGATTTCCATAAATCAGTCAAGAATTGCTCAAACGAAACAGACAAGAAAGGGGAATCCTCTCCTTTCTTTTTTGAACAGCCACTGATTTTCAGAACGGAGCAACAAGTACTCTCCCAAAAGTTTACTTGTAAGCAAGTTCCTTTGTAGAGAAAGGACAGAATCACTCATTCTCAGAGCCGCTGGGGCTACTTTCTCAATTTGTAAACTCCAGATTCCTCTAGGATTACCCATGCAATAGAGACAACGAAATTACCCTTTGAGTGCGAAATCAGAACAACTATCTCAAGCCTACATACTACCGGCATATAAGTCTCAATGAGCAATCCGGGTCCTCCAGTTAACTTTTGAAAAGAACTCAAAATCTGCCTGCCAGTCGACTTTGCTTAAGCCGCAGCAACGGAATGAGGTATAATGCTGTTATCGGAGATAACAAAAAGAAAGGGGGAAACGATTATGAAGATAATGGGGTACTCGGCATTTCTTATAAGTGATTCAGGATCAGTCTTCATCGAAGAATCAAAACACGATGGAATAACGTTCACTTTTCCTTCCGATCCAGTCTTTGCGAAATACAAGGACCGGCTTATGGCAGTAGTAGAAGTGAAGATGGAATCGTCCAAGTTTTCTCTAACCAAAAGCAAACTCGATCTTAGCTCTGTTAAACTTCAAGGGGTAAAAGTTGTGGACGACAAGTTTTATGAGGATTCAATTTCACTTTGGGCCTTCGAGTCAAGAACTCTTGGAAAGACTATGAGAGTGGTGCCAGATGGAGAAGCATCGAAGATTCCTGCAAAGAGAGAAACCGATTACGTCGTTCCGATTATTGCTAATACAATAGAGTTCTCTTCGAAGGAAGAGCACATTGGAAGATTTGTCTTTCCGATGCCAGATGAATGGTTTGTTCTTTCTGGAGTCCACTTTGGCCAGGATGGCGTGAAGATTCGCAAGGAAAACTCGAAGATAGATTTGGATTCCTTCAGCACCGGAATAATCGTTGAAGAACTGAAAAAACACAGAGTCTTCAACGACAACTTGTGGGATCTTTATCAGCTGTACAAATCTTTGGAGAGTTTTGAAACTAAGAATGAATCGCTCCCAGAACCGCTTGGAGAAGAAATATCTGTATCTGATCTCGATCTGGAAGACAGTATTCCAGAGAGTGCGGACCTTTACCTTGCAGGAGACAGAAAAACAACGAACTCCCTCCATCGCGAAGTCGTTATTCAGTCAAGCATAGAAAAAATTGGGACTTTCAGCAAGAAGAAGGGCGTCGTCCTAAGAGTCAAGAACAACTCGGATCTTGGAACAGTTAAGGCAGTGCACATCTCTTTCAGACTACTGGATCCGATGGGTAAAGAGCTCTACGTTGCCGAAAAGGAACTCGATGGACTTAGCGTTGGACCTGGGGAAGCAAAGAAACAAGATTTCACTGACTTTCCGGAATTTGCCGATCAACAACTGGAAAGAGTCGCAGTTAGTTTGATAAGCATTTCATGGAGTAACGGACTTAAAACTCTCACTTCTTCTGAATAATTGAAAGATTCCTGAGCTTCCTGTGTTCAGCTGCCTGGAGTATTTCCATAACCCTCATGACTTTCCTGTCGTGAGGGTTTGGGATTCTACCGGCTTCGATTTCCCTAAGCACTTCATCTAGCTCATTAAGTTGAAGTCCAAAGGCAGTCTCATCATTGACCCCCGGAATCAGATCTGGACTCGGTGGCTTTTCAACAATTCTTGCAGGGATTTTTAAGTCTTTTGCCAGATCCATTACCTCAGTCTTGAGCAAATGTCTAATCGGCTCAATATCGCTTGAATCATCTCCCCACTTCACATAGAGTCCGCAAAGCCATTCGGTCTTGTTTGTCGTGCCAAGCACAGCGTAACCCCTTTTTTCGGCTTCCAGATACAACGAAACCATCCTGACTCTGTGCTTAGCTCTATAGAAAGCCAGTCCCCTTTTGAATTCTTCATTACCCCTGTCGGCCAAGTCATCGAGGAATGGGTCTGAAGAAAGCTGCTGCCACTTATCCCTTACATACTTTTCTTTAACCGACTGAGGTATAAGAAGAGCCGGCGGTTGGAGGCTGTAGCATCCGACAGAACGGAGAACCGAACTTATGTTCTTTACTTTGAAGTCTATTCCCAGGAAACGAGCTACGAGCCTAGAATCCTCCAGGGTATCCTTCGAAGAGTCGCGCTCGGGCATTAGAAGGCCAAATACATTTTTCTTACCCAGGGCATCCACGGCTAGCTTACCCACCACTGCGGAGTCTATTCCTCCGCTTATTCCTATCACAGCCCCTCGATAGCCCCACATCTGAATGGAGGTTCTTATGAAATCGACAATTTCTCGCATTATGATCACCAAGAAGATTATACTAGACTATTCCTTCGTTCTTGAAGACTGAAAATTCGACTCAAGCGCCCACTGGAAAGTCTGAAAACCAATAAGTTTCACTTCCTAGAAATGTTAGACTGATTTGTCAGAGCAATCTCACAGTCTGAATAGGAGGAGAGAAAAATGAGAAAATTCATGTTTCTTCTTGTGTCAATACTAATCGCTGGGGCCGTCCTGGCATCGAACCCTCTTAACCTCTATGGAAGAGATGCAGAGGGAAGAAATGGAGTTGTTGCGGCCGCAAAACCCGAAGCCTCAGAAGTAGGCATTAAGATTCTCGAGATGGGAGGAAATGCTGTGGACGCCGCTATAGCCACGGCATTTGCGATAGGTGTTCTTGAACCTAATGCTTCTGGAATCGGTGGCGGAGGATTCATGATAATCAAGCTGGCCGATATGGATGAAGCAGTAGTTATTGATTTCAGAGAAACTGCACCGAACGCTACAAGCCCTACTTTCTTCAATCTTGACGAGAATAACCGCCCAGTAAACTATGAGAGCGTCATCGGAGGAAAGGCCATCGGGGTTCCGGGTGAAGTCGCCGGCCTGTTATACGCTCTTGAAAACTACGGAACGCTTTCTCGAGAAGAAGTGATTCAGCCTGCCATAGAATGGGCCGAGAAGGGAATCCCTGTAACAGTTAACCTTTTTTCAATTATTAGCGATAACTACGAGAAGATAATGATGATGGAAAATGGCGTAGACCTCTATTTGAAATACGGAGGTATTCCTTATGAAGTGGGTGAGACTATTGTACTAAAGGACTTGGCCGATACGCTAAGATCTATCGTAGAGAACGGGAAAGACGCGATATATTCTGGGGAAATTGCCGAGAAGATTGTGGCCGAAGTTCAGAAACGCGGCGGAGTAATGACAATGGATGATCTTGCAAATTATGAAGTGAAGGTTCGCAAACCAGTCGTCGGCACGTATCGAGGTTACACTATTCTGTCAGTTCCACCTGCCAGCTCTGGAGGAACTCATGTGATTGAACTTCTAAATATTATGGAAAATTTCGATGTCGGATCGATGGGAGACAACACTGCCGAGACGGTCCACATCTGGTCGGAGGCAATGAAACTGATTTTTGCGGATAGATCAAAATACATGGCGGATACTGACTTTGTAGATGTTCCTCTCGAGGGACTAACTTCGAAAGATTATGCTAGGATCCTTGCTGAGAAAATCGATAAGCGCATTCCACTTGATTCCGTCGAGCCCGGTGACCCCTGGAAGTTCGAAAGCGGAAGCACTACTCATCTTTCTGTTATGGACAGAGAGGGAAACATGGTTGCTATTACAAAATCCATAAATTACTTCTTTGGTTCCGGCGTTGTTGTTCCAGGTACCGGGATTCTATTAAATAATCACATGGACGACTTCGTAAAAACCCCCGGCTCAGCAAACTCAGTAGAACCTGGCAAACGACCTCTCAGTAGCATGAGTCCTACACTCGTTCTTGATCCTGAAGGTGAACCATATATGGCTATCGGCGCGCCAGGAGGTACACGGATTATCACTACTGTGGCTCAAACGATAAGCAACATCATTGACCACGGAATGACTGTGCAGCAAGCAATTCTCGCACCCAGAGTATTTAGGACACAGACTGGCCCGATGTCCATAGAAGGAAGGATATCAATTAACGCTTACAATAGGCTAATCGAAATGGGACATGACATAACTGTAAGAAACGACTATGATCCCTACTTCGGTGGGGTTCATGCCGTCTTGTTCAACAGAAATATTGGAATACTATTTGGAGGAGCCGATCCCAGAAGAGACGGGCAGGCTGTCGCTTATTGAGATGATGTTTTGGAGTTGCCCGAAGCTCAATCGAAAGCAATGCAGAGTCTTATTTTAATAATGGTGTTGGTGAGTAGATCAAAACGAACCGCTTATTAAGAGTGTTTTGGACTTTGCTTTTGGAATTAAACCAGATTATAATCTTTTTATAACGTCATGGGTAGAGGGGGGTGAGTGGTGTGTGGAAAGAGTTCAAGAAGTTTATCAGTCGTGGCAGCGTCATTGATCTTGCTGTTGGTATCATAATCGGTGGTGCGTTTCAAGTAATTGTGAGATCTCTTGTAGACGACATACTGATGCCGGTTCTCGGTCTATTCACAGGCGGCGTTGATTTAAGCAACCTATTCATAAACATATCAGGGGAATCTTATGCAACACTC
>DSBT01000290.1 GCA_011045915.1 Mesotoga infera | reverse complement strand
CCTGCCGTTACCGAGCCTGAGTTCGTCCATCATCTCCAGAATCGTGTTTCCTGTCACATAATAATGAAATCTGTAATTTCCTAGCTCGTCAAACTGATTGAGAACACGCACTTTTTCTGGATCAGCTGCCTTTAATTCCTTTGCTTTGTCGTAGATCTCCTTCACGTTCGACTCACAACCAGGGGTTGCTATAACTCTCGCACCATACTCTCTAATTATGTCGAATCTCTCAGAGGACATCTCTTCGGGAAGAATGACTACGGAATCGAACTTCATTCTGCATCCGACCCATGCGCCTCCGATTCCATAGTTGCCAGTTGAAGGCCAGACCAATGTGTGGTAAGTTGGATCCACTTCACCTCTCAAAACCTTTTCCATCAAAATCGAATAAGTCGCCCCCACCTTGTGGCTGCCCGTCGGGAAATCCTTCCCATACAGAACGACAATATTCGCATCGACTCCAGTGAATTCCTTCGGAAGAACGAAATAGTAGATCCTGTTATCGATGTCTCTCCAGGAGATGTTGTAGAGATTTATCGGATCCAGAGGATCTTCCTCCCTCATCTTCCAGGCGAGCTCTCTCGTTTTTCTGTCGATCTTCTCTGGATGGAGCATTTCCTCGAACGTTGGACCAAGCACATACTTACCCATGTTAATCCTCCTTGTCAAACACCATCTATACTCTATACTGAATTACTCGAATTTCCTTCGATTAGGCTCAGCACATACTCAGGAGTCACGGGTATTCTTCTCACCCGCTTTCCAATTGCCATGGAAACGGCATTGGCTACCGAAGCAGGAACCGGCATGAGCGATGGTTCGCCAATTCCCTTCGCGCCGTACGGCCCTTCCGGGAAGGGATCCTCCACAACATCAATAACAAGCTCAGAGGGAACCTCATGGACAGTTGGGATAATGTATGTGTTGAAGTTGTCGGAGATGATTCTGCCATCTCTATGCTTCAGATCTTCATATATTGCGTACCCCATTCCCTGAGCGAATCCTCCCTGTATCTGACCTATAACTCCTTCAGGATTTACTGACTTTCCCACGTCATGAGCTGTGAAAGCCTTCAAAACTTTGGTAGAGCCCGTTGCTAGATCGACTTCGACCTGTACAACCTGACTCGCATAAGAGTAAGTTACGTAAGCCTCCCCTATCCCGTTTTCCATGTCAAAACTCAATTTGGGAGTCTCATACCAACCTGTCTCAAACAACTTGAAATTCCTCTTGTAAGCCTCTTCGACTATTTCATCGAATCTCATTCTCTTTCCGCCGTCATCATATACATAGCCGCTTTCAAACTTCACGCCGGCGCGGCTGCTTCCTGTTATTTCGCAGAATACGCCAATCAATTTCTCTCGCAAAGCAATACAGGCGCTTCTTACCGCGTTCCCTGAGTAGATCGTAGTTCTGGAGGCTACCGTCGGTCCACTGTCCGGGACAAAGGCAGTGTCTGGCTGATGGACAAGGATTTTTTCTATACTCTGACCCAGCTCTTCGGCAGCCATTATCGCGATTACGGTCTTTGCCCCCTGTCCCATCTCCGTTCCACCGATTCTTACTTCCACCGACCCGTCTCTATTTATCAGAACGTGCGCGCCGGACTTGTCAAGAACCTGTCCGCCGGCGCCAAGACTCACCCCGTAGAAGATGTGAGAAACTCCCACACCCCTCTTGAAATCATCGTTTTCCTCGTTGAACCGCTCCGTCTCTGCCACCAGTCTCTGCCAATTCGAAGCCTTCTTGACTCTCGACAGAGTCTCCGGTGCTCCGACACTGTTAAGCAGAAGATGATCTGTAGAAGTTCTCGATCCTCTCTTAAGCGTATTGATTTCCCTGAACTCCATGGGATCGAACCCCATTTGAAAAGCTATGTCATCAAGCATACTTTCGACAGCAAAGAGAACCTGCGGCGATCCAAAACCCCTGAAAGCTCCGGGCGGAATCTTGTTGGTGTATACGGCGTAAACATCGACATCGACATTCTCAATCTCGTAAGCTCCCGCTGCATGTACAAGTGTCCTAAACATGACGATTGGTGTGAGTGTGGCATATGCTCCCATATCCATATAGGCCTTAATCTGCATTGCCTTGATTTTCTTTCCTTCAAGCGCAACTTTATAGTAAGACTTAACTGGATGGCGCTTTGAGGTTGTCTGGATATCGATCTCTCTAGAATATATAAGTTTCGCAGGCCTTTTGAGATTGTAGGAGGCAACTGCTGCGTAAGCGGCGACGTAAGAGGGAACATCTTCCTTACCTCCAAAAGCTCCGCCCGTTTCGGTTTGAATCACTCTGATCCTGCTCATTGGAAGCCCCAGAACATGCGAAAGCGCTCCCTGCACATAGTAAGGGCACTGCATGGTACCGTAGACCGTAAAACCGTAGTCAATATCCGGCACTACTGTTACTCCCTGGGTCTCCATGTATGCCTGCTCCTGATAGTGCGCATAGAACTCTCCTTCAAAAACATGTTCAGAGTTCTCGAAATATCCAGATGCATTTCCTTTTCGAATTTTCTTTGAGACTCCGATGTTTGGCTTCCCATGCACAAGAACCTCGTCCTTCAAGGCATCTTCTATTGTCAGTACCGGCCGGAGCTCTTCGACCTCTACCTTCACAAGATCCGCGGCTTCTTCGGCCGTTTTCTTATCCTTCGCAGCAACTACCGCCACCACGTCACCGTAAAACCTGATCTTCTCTCCTTCCTTCACAAGACAAGGCATATCCTTTATGACATCGCCAAGCTGGTTCTCGCCGGGAATATCCTTCCAGGTGAAGACCCCTTCGATACCGGGGAGCCTTATGGCAGCTGAAGCGTCAATCGACTTTAGAATTCCGTGAGCTTTCTTCGCAATGACCAGAGCACAGTAAACCTGTCTGTCAAAAGAAACATCGGCAGCGAATTTAGCCCGGCCATCGACCTTCTCCAGGGCATCTACCCTCTTGATTCTTCTGCCGACAACTCTCTCTTGTGAATCAGACATCTTCACCCTCCTCAACGAAAAGCGGCACAAAGTCGTTCTTCTCGACATCAACCAGGCCGAGATTAGTCAACTTCAATTTCGGTATAACTGAGAGCTGAACAAATGACAGGGTCATGAAAAGATCTGGTAGATTGCTTCCCATTGATTTTGCCGCTTCTTTCAGTTCAACCAACCTCTCTGCAACTTCTCTACTCGTGAGGTCAGACATGAGGCCGGCTATCTTCAGCGGCAGCTCAGATATAATCTTTCCGTCAACTACGGCCACAAGACCTCCGCCCATTTCAATGATCCTGTTGGCAGCGAAGACCATATCGGAATCACTCACCCCAAGCACGCCCAAATTGTGCGAATCATGACCCACCGAAGTGGCCACAGCTCCCTTTTTCAAGCCTGAACCCTTTGCAAATGCGACTGACATAGATTTTTCTTCACTGTAACGACAGATTGCCGCAAGCTTCAATATATCTCGCGATGGGTCACTGACCACGAAACTGTCTTGAACTCTTGCCTCTGAAACTGACCCTCCCGTCAAGACTTCGCTTCCCAGAAGCTCGATAACTCTTATTTTCCTTCCTTCAGCCACTACTTTGAGATCATTCTCACTGATTTTTTTGCACTTGAATGTGTTGGTCTTCTCCTGAGGGAAGCTCCTGGAGATGACATCAGCCACTAGTCTGCCGTCTCTCGCGACAACCTTCGAGTCCTTGAAGACCATTCTTGGACTGAAGGACTTCAGATCTTCGACCACAACAAGATCCGCCTTATATCCGGGCGCAATTGCTCCCATAGACCTGAGATTATAATGTCTTGCAGTATTTATGGTTGCCGCCCTTATCGCAATTATTGGCTCAATGCCATGTTTAATGGCCTTTCTAACATTGTGGTCGATGTGACCCTCCCTTATGATGTCGTCAGGGTGCTTGTCGTCAGTACAGAAAGAGACGAATGGATAGGTCTTGTCATTTATTAGTGGAAGAAGCGGGACGAGGTTTCTCTCGACACTGCCTTCCCTAATTAGAATCTGCATTCCTCTTGCAAGTTTTTCGCGAGCTTCCTCGACGTATGTACACTCGTGTTCAGACCTGACAAATGCGCATATATATGCATTGAGGGGCTTCCCGAGAACTCCGGGTATGTGTCCGTCTATCTTCTTGTATTTATGCCGAATCAGTTCAATCTTTGCTATTGAGTCTCGATCGCCATTGATGATATCGGGAAAGTTCATCACTTCGCCCAGACCAAGGACCCTGTTTTGAAATTTCTCAACGAACCCTATCATATCCATGACACTGATGGTCGCTCCAGACGTTTCCATGGTGGAAGCGGGTACCGCAGAAGGAATCATTATGTATAGATTAACGGGAACTCCCTCCGTCGACCTTATCATATACTCTATTCCGGCGAGGCCCATGACATTTGCTATTTCGTGAGGATCTGCTATCGCTGTCGTGGTTCCTCGTGCAAGAATCGTCTTGGAGAATTCGACGGGCGATACCATAGATGATTCTATGTGCAGATGGGCGTCAATAAGGCCAGGTACTACGTACGAACCTTCGAGGTCGATGACCTCCACTCCTTCTTCGTAATCGCCAATTCCGGCTATTCTCTTCCTGAAAAGAGCAAGATTCGCTTCTTCAACCTCGCCACTGAAAACATTGACCACTTTGCAATTCTTCAGCAGAACGTCGGCCGGCTTATCACCCCGCGCTACCGGAATAATATCAATGATATTCGTGCCAATCGCCTCCTTTCGAGGAGTTCTCGGATAGGAAAACAAGACCCCCGCATTGCAGGGGTCTCTCCATCATTCAAAAATACTCGTGGCTCTTCTAGTCCTGATCTCTTCAGAGAGCTTCTCGATAAACGCGTCGAGTTCAACTGATCCAAGATCTTTTTCACTTCGCAGTCTTACCGATACGGTGCCGCGCTCACTTTCTCTATCACCGACTATCAACATATAAGGCACTTTGAGCATCTGCGCGTCTCGAATTTTGTAATTTGTGGATTTCTGCCTGTCATCAACCTCGACTCTGAACCCCTTGTTCTTCAGTTCAGAAGCGACTGACTCAGCGTATTCGATGTGTCTGTCGGCAATGGGGATGACTGCAATCTGGGTCGGAGCAAACCAAGTCGGAAAGGCTCCTGCGAAGTGCTCGATGAGTATTCCCATGAATCTCTCAACTGAACCGTAGATGGCTCTGTGAATCATAACCGGCTGATACTCGTCGTTGTCGGGACCGATATACTTGATCCCAAATCGTTCCGGCATCATGAAATCCAGCTGAATGGTCGCACACTGCCATTCTCTCCCGAGCGAATCCTTTATGTGATAATCGATCTTCGGACCGTAGAAGGCACCGTCACCTTCATTGACCTTGAACTCCATATTCTTTGCCTTCAGAGAATCTTCAAGCGCCTTTGTAGCTATATCCCAGAGCTCCACTTCGCCCATGTAATCTTCAGGCCTCGTTGAAAGCTCAGCCCTGTACTCGAAATTGAAAGGAGAATATATCTTCTGTACAAAGTCGATTACTCCCATGATCTCCTGCTGTATCTGTTCTCTGGTACAGAAAATGTGAGCATCGTCCTGAACGAATCCCCTTACTCTGAACAGACCGTGCAGAACACCGGAACGTTCGTATCTGTGGACCTTTCCGAACTCGAATAGCTTCATCGGAAGATCTCTGTAGCTCACAGACGAGGACTTGTAGACTATGATATGACCGGGACAATTCATTGGCTTTACCGCAAACTGCTG
>DSBT01000289.1 GCA_011045915.1 Mesotoga infera | reverse complement strand
GTGAGAAAACGTGATGCACGTTTGTGCACAGATGTGGAGGAGTTTTGGTGAACGGACTAAAGAGAAGACTGAGTAGATTGCTAGCCGGTGAATCGCTTGTCCTTGCAGCGGCCGATCATGGGCAATTTGCAGGGGTACCGGAGGGGTTGGAGGACATAAAGAGCTATGTTCACGAGGTTGAGAAGCTGGATGTTGACGGGATCATTCTCAATCCCGGGATAGCCTCTCTCATAGATGAATTAGATTGTCGGAAATCTCTGATTGTGAGAGTCACTCACGCCGGGTCGGCGCTTTCCGGGGACATAGAGAACACAAAGTATTTTCTGCAACCGGAGGAGGCTCTTCGCATGGGGACAGACGGCGTCATCGTCATGGGAATTGTTGGTCAGGAATGTGATTCAGATGCTCTTCATAGTCTTAGCAGAGCGATTTGGGAGTATCGAAGATATGGAATTCCTGTGATTGCGGAGATGTTGCCGTACAAGAAGGAAGAGTATTTCTCAAGGAAAGTGATTGCGGATATCTCGAGAATAGCTGCCGAATTGGGTGCAAATATCGTTAAGACAAACATCACGAGTGATTATGAGTATGTAATCAGATCCTGTCCCGTTCCTGTAATCATAGCAGGTGGAGAAAGGAGCAAAGACTTCTTCTCGTCTCTTGAGGAAGCAGCTGCTGCGGGAGCTGCGGGTGCGGCCATTGGAAGAAACCTGTACTTGGAACAGGACAAACCTAGCTTCATCAAGAGAACAAGAGAGGTATTAAGACGGAGGTAAGGAGATGAAGACAGACGAAGTTAGTCTCGCTTACAGAGCCGCAGAAATGTACTACGTAAATGAGATGAATCAGGAAGAGATCGCATCAGAACTTGGAATTTCCCGATCAAAGGTTTCCAGACTTCTTACAAATGCGAGGAAACTGGGAATGGTGAAGATCGAACTCGTAGAACCAGACTCATTTGACCTCAGCGCGCTCGAGGAAGAACTCTGCAAGAAATACTCGATTAGAGAGGCACACGTAGTTGCGTCTGTAGAGGGAACAGAAAAGGAAACTAAACAGAGAATTGCATTGTCCTTTCAGAACAATATCTTGAAAATAATCGACGGGAAGAGATCCGTTGGCCTTGGCTGGGGAACTACTGTTTATGAGGCTGTAATGAGTCTACCAAACAAACTGGGGCAGCTTCCCGATATGAAGATCGTTCCTCTCCTTGGGGGCCTTGGTCAGTCAGAAAAAACATATCAGATCAACAATATTGTTGAGAAGATGGCGAACTCTCTGGGTGCGACACCGGTATTTCTTTCCGCTCCGGCAATCGTCAACACTGCCGAACAGCTCAGCATGATGACTCAAGTGGGATCTGTTCAGAATGTCATAAGTGAATGGGCTCACCTTGAGGCAGTAGTTTTTGGTTTAGGAGCCCCGGCCGGCATGTCTGCGGTGCTGGATTCAAACCTTCCTGGAGAGATCATCCTTGAGCTTGTTCGAAAACACGCGGTGGGAGATATCGTTTCGAGATTTCTAAACAAGGAAGGAGAAATCATCTGCAGAGAGATCGAAGATGTCTTACTGGGCATTCCCTTCCATGATTTAGTAAAAGTGCCTGAAAAGATATGTTTAAGCGGTGGAGAGCATAAGGTCGATGGAATCCGCGCCGCTCTCTCAAGGGGATATATAACTACATTGTTTACTGACATTAGGACTGCCCAGAGGTTGGTTGCATAACAGGAGGTGTGTGAATGAAAGCAGTAATGTACGAAGGAATTGGAAAGCTCTCTATCAGAGAGGTTGAGAAACCAAAAATCGAGGAAGACGGAATTCTTGTGAAGATTATGTATTCATTCATTTGTTCTACTGACATAAAGACCTTTAAACAGGGCCACCCCATGATAAAGCCTCCCACCATTCTCGGTCATGAATGCTCGGGAAGGATTGTGGAAGTTGGATCGAAGGTTGAGGGTTTTGAAGTCGGAGATTGCGTTGCAGTTGCTCCATTCGTAAATTGTGGGGAATGTGAACAGTGCATTGGCGGGAATCCCGAAGGCTGTAGAAATAGGAGTTTTCCGAGCAATGGCGCTATGACGGAATTTCTTTCCGTAGACATGAGTTATGCCAGCAAGGGTGTTTGGAAAGTCTCTGAATCTCAAATTAGGGAAGCTGCTCTCGCCGAACCCATGGCTTGCGCGTTGACCTCATGTAGAAACATGAAGCTCCAACCGGGGGAATCTGTTCTAGTAGTTGGTGCAGGTATCATGGGAATGCTAAATGCCACGGCCCTGAGAGATATCTATGGTCAGATCGTAAAGATAGTCGATACAAGAGAAGACAGACTTAAACTAGCGGAGGAAATGGGTTTTTCCACTTCCCTTGAAGCTTCAGGTAAGTTCAACTCAATTGTTCTTACCGCGCCAATTCCTGAGCTCATAGACAAATATCTACCAATGGTCAAACTTTTCGGCAATCTGGTTTTGTTCGGAGGCTATCCAAAAGGGATAAAGGCCTCTTTCGATCCTAACATCATACATTACAACGGAATAAGAATGACCGGAACTACAGGATTTGCACCAAAAGACTTCGCTGCCGCAATCGCGTTAATGAATAGCGGTCAGCTCCTTCTAACGCCTTTTACAAATAGGATCTACGAATTCTCGGATTTTGAGGAAGCCTTCAATGATGCGGTGGAAGGCAGATCAATAAAAGTCGGAATAAAGGTTGGTGAGTGAGTTGTTTGGCAAGAAAAACAGACTTTCAAGGATTTTCAACAAGTCTGGAAAATCGATCATGTTAGCTCTAGATCACGGGATGGCTCTTGGTCCGATGCAAGGTATTGAGAGGCCGGGAGAAGTTCTGAAAAAACTTACACCTTACACAGATTCCATCATGCTCAATAAGGGGATCCTCCAGAACTGCTACGTACCCGATGGACATGTTGGAATAGTCCTCCGGATAAGTGGTGCAGCAACCATAGTTGGTGAAGATCTCACAAAGGAGAGTTTAACCACTACCGTGACGGAAGCGCTAAGACTCTCGGCTGATGCCGTTGCTACTTCAATCTATGTAGGAACTCCAAATGAACACTCGACGATTAAAGAACTGTCGCTTCTCTGTGATGAATGCGAGACCTACGGTCTTCCAGTTCTCGCGGTAACCGCAATTGGCAAGGATAGAGAAAGAAAGACAGATCCCAGATACCTTGCGCTGGCTGTAAGAGTAGCAGCAGAAATGGGCGCGGACATTATCAAAACTTACTACTGTGATGAGAACTTCGAAAAGGTAGTGGAAGCAAGCGCAGGAGTTCCGATAGTCATTGCGGGAGGTCCGAAGATGGATTCGGTTCTCGACGTCCTGAAGATCGCCGAAAATGCCGTTAAGGCTGGAGCTCTTGGGGTAGACATGGGGAGAAACGTCTGGCAACATGAAAAACCCGTTGAAATGCTCTTGGCATTGAAAGAAGTCGTGAACGAAGGAACCAATGCGGAGGAAGCTTACGCAAAGCATTTCGGGAGAAAGTAATGAAGATTGTTGAGATGATCTCGATCAGGAAGGAATTTCCCGGGGTCGTTGCTCTTGACAATATTGACTTTGCTCT
>DSBT01000288.1 GCA_011045915.1 Mesotoga infera | reverse complement strand
TACACTGTGCCAACGGTCTTCTCCAGGATTGAGTCTCCGGCTTTTATGTTTGTTATGTTAACCGTGTCCCCAACGCCTCCGAATATCCTTACGGGCCCTTCAACGTATGGCAGGTAGCGAAACATCAGAAGAGTTTCATAGCTGAAGTACTTTACCTCCGGGGGCGTCCATCCCAGAAAGACAACAGCTTCGTCTTCTCTAAGTCTGAAAGTGAATGGGAAGGTATTATTTACAGTTTGAGAGGGAGCCGGCGGCATATAGTAAACACAGTAAGGCGTATCGGCATTGTTTCCATAACAGCTGGGCGTAATGTAGTTTGAGAATAGGTCGGGCATATCGAATGAGTAGAATGTCCCTTGCTGAACAATGAACCCTTCCGATTCGAGCCGTTCAATAAACGTGTTTATTTTCTCTTCGGTGAAGTAGGGATCGATACAATAAACTATCACCGAAAGCAGTACGAAGAGAAGGATAAGCTGACGTTTCATAATCATACCTCCTTGAATTTCGAGAGATTTTCAGCATATCTCAAAATCGCTTTGGTGGGCTGCTTATGAGATAACTTCTATTCTTTAGATCAGCAGACGTTTCCAATGAGTACGAAATACGTCTTCTTTTTCTAGAAGAAAGTGAGAAAATCGCTGAGCAACTGAGAGCTTTAGGACGAGTTTCGAGAGACTTCTCTTTAGAGTATTGACAGTAGGTAGATACGATTTATTAATGCACTGAAAGGATAACGGGTATGAACAAGGAGAATTCGCAGATAGCAATTTTTGCCGGGCGGCGACTCGTATTCATTGCATCCCTATGGTGTCTTTGACCTCTGGCAAAGCACCTTCTTACCGGTCTGCCTTCTATGAAAAATGAACCTAGATAGTCTCTAGTTCACACCGAAATCTTATCATCATCTCCTGTGAATCCAAAGAGATCGATTCATTATGTACGCAGTGAGCTGCAAGTTTCTCAATTTTCTCTTTCTATGCAAGCTATGGTGTTCCATAAGGCTTGCCCAAAAAATCAACTTTCAGGTTATCTCTCATCTTTTCCCATATTTCTGCGACAATACCACCAAAATTCTTTCTTATAATTTCTTTGAAAATGATTTTTCAGACTATAGACGAGCATGAACCCCGGCATAGAAGCATAGTAAGCGCCAACTGATTACAAGGTACAGCAGAACTGACAGTGGAAACCTTCATGACCTTTCTCACCCCATCCCTTAAAGCCGGACCGGACAAGGTCCGGCCTTCCTGTTGTCTATCTTCTTGTCTAATGAGAATATTCTTGGAGACCTATCTGCGATAATAGATCATTGGATTCAGATGGAAGGTTATTCTGAGATCTGGAGAAACCCTTTTGCGAAAGGCTTTTGAGTACTGATGTATAAGAATCCGCCGTGGAGTGAAGAGGAGGCCTACATTGAGCAGAATACGGAAAATCAGTAAGATCTTGACTGGGAGAGCCGCCGTTGATGGAGCGGGCGTGAAGCTCGTTAGAGTAGTGGGTCACAGAGACGTTGAGGATTTTGATCCGTTTTTGCTGCTGGATGCCTTTGATTCGACAAATCCGGAGGACTACGTTAAGGGCTTTCCATGGCATCCTCATAGAGGTATCGAGACCGTAACTTATCTCGTGAGTGGTATTATCGAGCACGGTGATAGTTTGGGCAACAAAGGCGAAATACTCGACGGAGACTGTCAATGGATGACGGCAGGGTCGGGGATCATTCATCAAGAGATGCCCAAACCGTCGGCACGGTTGCTTGGAGCACAGCTCTGGCTTAATCTACCTGCCAGGGACAAAATGACGAATCCTCAATACGGAGACATAAAGAGTCATGATGTTCCTGCTGTAGATGAAGAAGGTTCAATAGTGCGCGTAATTGCAGGACCTTACAAGAATATCACCGGAGCATTCGAAGGAAGATATGTGAAGGCCAAGTATCTAGATGTGGAGGTCAAAGCCGGAAAAGAGTGGTCATTCGGGACCGGTGATGATATGACTCTCTTCATCTATATACTGCTGGGTAGCGGAAGATTCGATCCTGATGAAGAGGAAGCCATTGACAGCAAGCGAGCTGTTCTCTTTGGCGATGGAGATACCTTCTGGGTGAGGGCAGGAAATGAGGGGATAAGATTCCTGCTGTTTTCAGGGAAACCTCTTAACGAGCCCGTTGCATGGGGAGGCCCGATAGTCATGAACACCAGGGAACAACTGGATGTTGCCTTCCGGGAACTGAGCGAGAACACCTTTGTGAAGCATGAATGAGACCTGCTCGACCATTTATAGAGTAATTATGAAGACAAGTGTTGGCCTAGATGATTGCAGAGAAGATATCATACCCCCATTCAGCAAGAACTCTATGCGTTGATGCCGGCCAGTCGTAACGTGAGTTCATAAGGAACATTGAACGATCACAATGGATCGAACCTAGTCGCGAAACGGGTCTCTTCAGCCGAGGTTGCTTTGTGAAAAGCCATACTCATCAAACATTTGGTCATCCAGGCCTTCCAGATTGTTACTTTAATCAAGAGAGCACTATTCAATCTGCTAAGTATTCTCTCCGCACATATGTATAATCAGTTCATACGATGGCTTTGGCGCGTGACCGGGCCAATCTCCGAGTAGTACTGGCGGCAAAGCCTGGAATACTCTGGAGGTGCTTTATGAAAGCGTTCTGGCTTGTTAGGACTTCGCTGCTGATAATCCTTCTACTTTCGTCAGGGGTGCTTTTTGCCCTGAACTCAGAGACACCTGTTGATGGGTACAAACCTCCCACAGAAGTGTCAGGAACCGTTGCCGAAGATACTGTTTGGACGAGAGATCGAAGTCCGTACTTGGTAAGGTCTACTATCACCGTTTCACCTAATGTGATTCTTACAGTCGAACCGGGGGTAGAGATTTTCATCGTCCAGAATCAGGACTTCATTGTTGACGGAACTCTGAGGGCTGTCGGCAATAAGGAGAACCCGATTGTCTTCACCGGAACTGCTCAGGTACCTGGATGGTGGCGATCTATCAACATTCGTAATGAGGGTTCTGCCTTTCTTGAATGGTGCAAAATCTCCTTTGCGGGGGCTTCAACGGGAGCAGGAATCCTCAAGGCAGGAACGGGTTCTCTGAGACTAACTAACTCAATCATCCGAAGAGTCCGAGGCGATGGTCTCAGAATATCTTCGGGGTACTCTTTTTTCGAAAGCCTGAACAACCTATTCATGTATAACACGAATGGAGTCAGGGTCGGGACAAACTCATCCTTCTTTGACCAGACTTCGAATTTCGTTTCAAACGAAGTAGACATCCATCTTGACGGAGGAACTATCGGCGCGAATGTAAGGTGGGGAGCCGGCGGCGATTATTCCATGATTGTTACCGGGGATGTGACGGTCGGTGTTGGGGCGTCTCTTGAGATAGCTCCGGGAACTGTTGTCAAGTTCAGGCAGAACAACAGGATCTTGGTCTACGGAGAACTTCAGGCAAGAGGAGAAGAGAGTCGGCAGATCTTTTTCACTGATCTGCGTGACGACTCTGTGGGTGGAGATGCAAACGGTGACGGGAAGGAAACTCTACCCGAGAATGGTGGGTGGAGGTCGATCAATATTCTGAACGAAGGCTCAGCCGTTCTTGAGTGGTGCACTCTGGCTTACGGGGGAAGATCAGATGGAGCTACTCTTCTCAAGAGCGGTACTAGTTTTCTAAGAATATCGAATTCAACGATTATTAACGGAGCCGGAGATGGACTAAGAGTAGCGGCCGGGTACTCTCTATTTGAGTCTTCGAACAACTATTTTGGACACAACTCAGTTGGTCTACGGCTGGGGATAAACTCATCTTTCTCAGATCTAACTTCGCGATTTGAAGGTAATGATCTAGATATCCACCTTGACGGAGGCACAATAAACACGAATGTTGTCTGGGGAGTCAACAGCGATTACTCTATGGTTACTAATGGAGATATAACCATCGGTGCAGGCGCTTCATTGGAACTCAAAGCCGGAACCGTGATTAAGATGAGGCAAAACAACAGGATTCTTGTATACGGTCACCTTGAAGCAAAGGGTAGAGAAGACGCTCCCATAAACTTGACCGACTTTCGAAACGATTTAGTTGGCGGAGATGCCAACGGAGATGGCGATGAGACTTCACCGGAGATCGGTTGGTGGCGGAGCATAAGTCTTCTGAACGAGGGCAGCGCGAGTTTCCATTACTGTGTCATTGGTTATCTGGGAGCTAGTGATAGAGCCGGAGTAATCAAGAACAGCACCGGAGTCTTTTCAATGGTGAACAGTACCATACATGATGTTGCGGGTGATGGACTGCGAGTTGACAATGCAGCAGGCGGCACCGAAGTGAGATATTCGACATTGTCTCACAATTCAGGTTCAGGGTTGTATTACAAGACCGACGGAGTTAAGACGGAAGCTTTAGCTATTGTTTCTAATGCCATTGGAATAAGACTTCTTGCCGGCAGTTCGATAGAGGTGGACGAGATAACGTATTTTGGTGAAAATAGCATCGCCGTACAGATTGATCCCGGTACAGTCTCGGGAGATGTAGTGTGGGCGACTCCGGGATATATATCGATTCTGATGAACGGTAGTGTAACTGTTGCGGCCGGAGCGAGCCTCACAGTGAAGCCGGAGACTGTTATCAAGATAGCTCAGAATTCTATGTTTGCCGTCGATGGAAAGCTCATTGCTTTAGGGACCGAGGAATCACCCATCTTTTTCACCGATCTTCGAGACAACAATGTTGGCGGTGAAATACCTGGAGCAGAATCACCGCCGGAGGCCGGCTGGTGGAGATCTATAAGTATCCGCAACGACGGTTCTGCTTACTTCGATTGGTGCAGAATCTCCTATGGCGGTAGATCCGATGGTGGAACGATAGTTAAGAGCGGGACAGGTGCTCTTTCAGTATCGAATTCGGTCATAGCTAATACTTCAGGGGATGGACTCCGTATAGCGGCAGGATACTCTTCATTCGAGCATTTCGACAACCGGTATGTAAGCAATACGAATGGAGTGCGAATAGGTATAGGTTCTTCTTTTGTCGATCAGACAACAACCTTCGAAGGGAATGCGGTCGACATTCACCTCGATGGCGGGACTGTTAACGGAGCGGTAGCCTGGGGATCAAGCAGCGATTATTCTATGATAGTCACGGGAGACGTGAATATCGCAGCCGGGGCTTCACTTAGTATTCATTCCGGTTCTGTCATTAAGTTCAGGCAGAATAACAGAATTATCGTTTACGGAGTTCTAGAAGCGACAGGCAAAGAGAATCTGCCTATCTACTTCACCAATCTTAGGGATGACTCAGTTGGCGGAGATGCAAATAGAGACGGCGAGGAGACGGTTCCGGCTTCTGGCTGGTGGAGATCGATCAGTATTATGACAGATGGTGAGGCAGACTTCGAGATGTGCGTGATCAGATACGCGGGGTATGGAGATAAAGCGGGAGTCTTGAAGAATAGCTCGGGACACGTTTCAATGTCGAATACTCTTGTTGAGCACATTGCAGGAGATGGTTTTAGAGTTGACAACGCAGCCGGCGGGGTTGTGGTTAGAGAATCTACCTTCTCTCATAATTCGGGAGCAGGACTTAACTGCCGGACAGATGGAGTGGTTATTGAGGCATCTTTCTTCGAATCCAACGACATTGGTGTAAGGGCCGTTGCGAACAGCTCGCTGTTGATAGATGAGAGGACACACTTCGCCGAAAACAACCGGGATATTCACGTAGATGCGGGAACCATAAGTGGAGAAATAGTCTGGAGAGTTCCTGAGCATACCGCCCTGTTCTTGAGTGGAAGCACTTCTATTTCCAGAGATGGAAGACTGGAAATACTTGCCGGCACTGTTGTCAAAGTGGCGCAAAATACTTCTATAACAGTTGATGGCGAACTTATCGCTATAGGAACTGAACAATCGCCTGTTCATATAACCGATCTCAGAGATGATTCAGTAGGCGGAGACACGAATAGAGATGCCGAAGCCACCGCGCCGGATAGAGGCTGGTGGAATTCAGTGAACATAAGGGAGTCAGGAAAGGCCAGAATAGATTGGATTACCATAGGGTACTCCCAGAGCGGGATCATTCGTAGCGGATCAGGATCTTTCACACTAACCAATTCTACTATCCATAATGTCACAGGAGATGCGCTAAAGCTTCTCGCCGGGTATTCAAGTCTTGAACTCTCGAACAATTCATTCATAAGTAACGGGACCGGAGTAAGGCTGGCAGTTAATGTCTCTTTCGACGACCAGTTGGCGAGATTCGAAGAAAACGGAACCGATGTATTTGTAGACGGAGGAGTGATAAACTCCGATGTAGTATTCGGCATGAGCAGTGAGTACTCATTCTACGTGTCCGGGGAGTTAACCATTTCGAAGGACGCAATATTGGAAATCAAATCTGGAACAGTTTTGAAGTTTGCTGCCTATAGGGGATTAAGGGTTTCCGGCAGCTTAAAGGCCGCAGGGACTGAGTATGCGCCGATCGTTTTCACCGACTGGCGGGATGATTCATTTGGAGGAGATTCTAATCGTGACGGCGATGATTCTCTTCCTGAACCAGGTTGGTGGAGAGGTATCTACATACAGGAAGAAGGTAGTGCGGAGCTTGAGTGGGCTATCGTTATGTATGCCGGTTACGGGGACAAGGCAGGTCTTTTCAAGACAGGTTCTGGATCATTGATCACCAGGAATGTGTCGGTCTCAAAGACTGCCGGCGATGGTCTTCATCTAAGCAACAGCACTGGATTCATAGAAGTGTTTGAATCTTCGTTCTCTAGGAATTCAACTGGAGTAGGGATCTCCTCGTCGCAGACCGTTCCTATATCTTTCGCTGACTGTATCTTCGAAGAGAACACCATCTATGGTGTAAGAAACGATAGTCAGGTCGAGGTAGTTACTGTAGATTGCTGGTGGGGCGACATTACAGGTCCGCACCATCCTTCTCTCAACTATCGAGGAACGGGGAATTCAGTAAGTGACAATGTGGCGTTCGATCCATGGACAGGAAAAGAAGAGCTTGAATACGAGTTGGATACTGAAGAAACTATGACCGAAGAAGAGGTAATTGGAGAAGTCCCTGTAGCTGAATGGGTAGAGGTTTTCGCCGATGGAATATGTTTTGAGGTTCCGTCGATCTGGTATGACGATTCTCAAGAGTATAGGCGCGAACTGGAGGACGACGAAGATTCGAAGGCCGTCAGCAGATGGTTCGATTCTGAACCTGGCTCGGAGAATGTTTTCTTTGTTATTGCTCGAGTGAGGCCCGAGTTTCTTGAAGGTGAAAAAGAGGAGATCAGACTCTCTATGGAGGTTGTTGAAGAGTCGGAAAGGCTCATTGCCGGTCAACCCGGCATATGGATAGAACTTACAGCGCCCCAGTGGGACGTTGAGAGAACAATCTACTCACATGTCTATCAGCCCGATGATGACGGGTACTGTCTATCGATTGGATTTGCGGCTAAGGTGGGTTTTTGGAGCCAGAATGAACCGATTCTCGAGAGAATTGTGGATACATTGAGATACTGTGTGAACTGAACCACGCCACAGTATGTGTTCGCAAAGCAATCAATGCAGGAAGGATGGCATTGACCGTGTCTTTCAGTCGATAAGTATCTTAGACTCAGTCGTCGAATGCCGATAAGTCGTCTCTGGCGAATGGATTGTCTTTCACACGATTGAGATGTCTCAATCTGAAGGCAAAGTATATTATGCCAATGATTTCCCATACGATGAAGAACAAGAAGAATGAAGCACTGAAATCTGCCCCGACTTGATAAAGAAGAATGAGCAATATCACTATTGAAAACACGGCCCCGAGAACCGGGATTAGGGTGAACCATTTCTTATTAACTATTGCGGGAGCTCTTTCTTTGAGCCTTGGATCATTCTTCAGTCTGAAGACTGCAAACATCGTTGGGACGATCACTGCTATTCCGCCTATTGAAGCGAAGGCGGCAAAGAGATTCAGCCCAGATTCACCGACTGTAAGCAGCGTGATGGAAGACAGAAGCCATATAACGGTCAGGAGAACCCACGGAGTTCCTCTTCTGTTGACTAAACCAAGTTTGGATGGAAAGACTCTCAGCCTGCAGAGCGCAAGCAACGACCTTGTTCCCCACATATAAGTTGCGTTGATTGTTGTTGCGATAGCGAGTATCGGGCCGCCGAATGCGAAGACGTAGAAAAGAAATCCGCTGAG
>DSBT01000287.1 GCA_011045915.1 Mesotoga infera | reverse complement strand
CAATCAGGCTTCGCCTGGCCAGTCTCGCCTTTGGCGAGGCCAGTTCCGCTTCGCGGTAGAAGAGCCGTTGAACGCCTAAAGATCCGCTTTACGCTTAAAAGCGGAGAACCCGCTGAGCGCTGATGAAACCAGGTTGTCAGTCAACGGTCCTCCGAGAAGAGCCTGTCCTTCGATAAGCTCCAAAAATGACTGAAGAGGTCAAAGGTATAAGGGTAGACGTATGAAGAGCAAGATCAAACATAACATACCAACATCATGAACTATTTTCAGCATCTTGCGTTCCATAGCTCTTTTCGAACCTGCAACCACCTATCTGCAACCCCGAGCGGTTCAAACCGAGATCCCGAAACAAGTTCGGGATGACAGCGAATGATTATTCCGAAAAGAATAGATTCCTTCATTCCGACAAAGCTCCTGGTCGGAATCTTGATGCTATTCATGGCTCTTCTCACAAACGGAGAACCGCTTAACGGTCAACCTGTTTTTCTTGATCTTTCGAACGCCCAACCACGGTTTCTCGAAAGCCCAGATCCTTAACAGGAGCCCTGAACAGGAGATTTTCAGTGCAGGCTCTACAGGATGACAAAATAAGTTCGTTCTGATCAGATTACTTTAATTTGCTTGCTCTTTTTCTTTGGTTTTTGCCTCCTTATGCGTAAGCGCCAGAATCACTTCCCGGATGCCCTTCCGGGCATCACTTCCTGGCGAAGCCAGCCTTGCATCTTATTCCGCTCTTTCCAACCTCTAAGCTGCAATCCCCGACCTCGGTCTTTTGCTTTTTCTTACAACTTGCATCTTCCATTGCTCCTCGGTGAACGGAGAACCGTTCAACGGAGAACCAGCATTCCTTTTCTTTGCCTTTTCGAACGAAATCGAATTTGGTTTATCTACTATAATAGTGTAGAGACCTGAAGCTTTGGAGGTACCCTGTGCGGAGATTATTTCTGGTTGTCATATTGTCAGTCTTCTTGTCTAGTGGTTTCGCCGAGGCTCTGAAAAAAAGAGGGACAGATGAAGAATTCTCTTACTCGGTGCTAGCGGGAGGGTCGATCACACTCCCGGTCGATACTACATTCAGATTCATTCCAGGATTTGAGCTTTCAGAGGGTGATTTCTGGGTTACTTTTGCGATTCAGGACCCTCTTTTCAGATGGGCAAGCGGCGACGAATTGAGTCCCTGCCTGGTGGAAAAGTACGAGCTGTTGAATTCGAACAAGTCTCTTTTCATAAAGCTCAGAGAAGATATTTTCTGGTATGACGGAACGCCTATAACCAGCGCGGATATTGAGTATTCGATAGAAGCGTGGAAGAACACCGAAAGCTCTCCGGTCTATGAGGCTCTCAGTGATCCGCGGTTTGGCTGGTTTTCCGTCGTCGACAGCAAGACAGTGGTTTTCAATTTCAATGATTCGTATCCCGAATTCTTGAACTCTTTGAGAACAGGCATACTCGCCAAACATATTTACTCGGACAGACTTGGAATCGAACCGGAGAATCTGGAAGAGAGCATGAAGATGGATAAACCTCCTATCGAAGCTAGTTCAGGGCCCTTCGTGCTTGATCCGTCAAGTGTAAAAGGCAACATTATTCTGAAGAGAAATCCGAACTGGCACGGAGGATCTGGCGACGGTCTTTTTCCTCTAGTATTTGAGAGTTGGCCCGAAAAAAGTCTTCTAGATGAAGTAAGGCTCGTGGAAGTGGCGGAGCCTCTCGACAGAATTGAAATGTTCGAAAAGGGAAAGCTGCATCTTCTTTTCAGTGAGCCTGATCACAACGAGTCTCTTCTTAATGCATCGGCTTCTGGAAAATTTAAATCGGGAAGCTTACCGGATGGCACTTATCATGTTGTTCTAATAAATCATAGAAACGGTCTGCTGGCAGAAAAAGGAGTTAGGCAGGCGCTCAAGATGTCTATAGATTATGAATCACTTCTTAAAGCCCTCCCCAATTCTATCGGGACTTTTATTCCTGTAGATCCCAGAACGGCTATCTCTAAGACCCTGCAAGCTCAGATAGTGGATCTTCCGTACGATCCGGAGAAGGCAAAGATCTTCCTTTCAAATGCAGGTCATCCCGATAGCGTAACTTTGTCGATCAAGGTCTATCATGGAGTTGAGAATATATTGCTGGAGGAGCTCCAGAAGAGCTGGGACAAGATAGGTGTGAAACTCGAAGTGGAAAGGCTCGATTGGGGAAGTCTTCTCCGTGACATAGATGAAGGCGATTATGAGCTGGCCTATCTTCGAGTCCAGGCCTTCGACTATCCCGAGATAGCCCCATGGACCAGTGAGTACGAGTATGATTTGGAGTCAGGCTGGGAAGTAGGTTATGTGAATCAGCAGATCTTCAGGATTATGAGAAGGGCTTCTATTGAGCCCGACTGGTCAAGTCGCACTCCTTATTATCTCGGATCATACAGGATATGGACAAATGATGTGCCGGTTCTGGTTTTCGCCTACAATCTTTCTTACGCTTTTTGGAATAGCCAGCTCATCGGGCCGGTCCCGGGCAGAGGGGAGCTTTACGAGAATCTTGCTGAGTGGTATTTGCAGAAATGAAAGGACAACATAAAGGGGGTATTTGAAATGCTCTATCTTGAAAGGGAGCCTTTTAGGAGAGCACAGTATACGATCCTTGAGAACGGGAGAGAGCTGGAAAAGAGACTGTTCGCCTATTACTTCATGGATGGCCCGGCAAACAGCGTTGTCGAGGAAATCGCCGGTTATCAGAATAGCGATGGCGGATTTGGAAATGCAATTGAACCAGACTTCAGATTACCAGCTTCATCACCCATAGCAACGTCTGTAGCGCTTCAACACCTTATTAATTTCGATGACATACCGCTTGCCAAGGGAATAATCTCAAAAGCGATTTCCTATTTGGACAACACATATGTTCCGGAAAGGGAGGGATGGTTGGCAGTTCCGAAGACGGTGAATGATTACCCGCACGCTCCCTGGTGGGAATTCGATGAAGAGAAGGGCATGTGCGCGATCGATGCTAACTGGGGCAACCCAACTGCGGAAATCACAGGATATCTGAGCAAATACAGAGAATTAACCAATCTAGATGTAGATGAGCTTCTTTCTCAAGCGGTCAGGTATCTGGATAGCATGAGTGTGTTTACCTCTTTTCACGAGATATTCTGCTTCATAAGGCTTTACAGATTGCTTGACGAAAAAACGGCTGCAAGCTTAAGATCAAAGCTCTCTGAAGCAGTCTGCACCTTGGTTAGTGAGGATGAGGAGGAATGGAGAACGGAGTATGTGGCCAAGCCTTTGGATTTCGTTGCTTCTCCCGAAGAGTTCTTTTGCGTCGATAGAGAGTTGATTGAAAAGAATATCGAATACTATATTGACGAGCTTCAGACTCACGGGAAGATCAAGCCCACTTGGTCCAAGAGCTTCTACGATGGCGAAATGAGCAGGGCCTGGGATGAGTGGGTTGCTATAATAACCTTGAGAGTTCTTCTGATCCTAAAATCATTTGGAAGAATAATGCTCTAGATAAAATTCGAATGGAGGGATAGAAGTGAAGAATATTATCCTGCAAGAAAGGATAATGGCCGTTATCAGAAGCGACAGCGTGGAGAGATGCGTCGAGATTGGAAGAAGCTGTTTCAGGGGAGGCGTGAAAATCCTCGAAATAACCTTCACGGTTCCCGACGCCCCCAAGGCGATTTCAATTCTCTCAAAAGAGATAGAGGGTGCCTACGTTGGAGCCGGAACTGTTATCACAGACGACCAGTTCAGCAAAGCCGTTAAGAGCGGCGCTAAGTACGTAGTCAGTCCTCATCTATCGGAAGAACTTGCAATACAGTCCAGAGCGCTCGAGATGCTTTATCTTCCTGGGATTATGACACCGACAGAATATGTGAAGGCAACTTCGCTGGGCAGCTCGATGGTCAAAGTCTTCCCCGGCGATGTACTTTCACCCTCCTTTGTGAAATCACTTAGGGGCCCCTTCCCCGAGGCGCTGTGTGTGGTGTCGGGAGGAGTCAATCTCGACAACATAGACACATGGTTCAAAGCAGGTACCGCCGCTGTCGGTATAGGATCCGATCTGACTAAGGGGAGCCCGGAGGAGATAGAGGAGAAGGCGAGACAGTTCGTCGCCAAAGTCAAGAGTTTCTTTGGATGAATCTTTGGGCAATTTCCGCAGTATCTAATAATGAATGAACTTGCATGAAGTTCTCGAAAAACTTGGTGATTGATTTGGGTATTGAGGGATCAATCATATTCATAGTTCCGATAGAGATTGCGGTGGCTCCCGCCATAATAAACTCTACTGCATCCTCGCCGTTTGAAATTCCGCCCATACCGATTATGGGAAGATCAATATCCCTACTGATTTCGTAGACCATTTTCAGCGCGATGGGTCTAATTGCTGGTCCGGACATTCCACCGGATAGGGCACCTAATGCAGATCTGAATCTGTTTATGTCAATCTTCATGGCTGGTACGGTATTTATCAGTGATATTGCCGATGCCCCTGCCATTTCTGCACTTCTGGCGAAGGAAGCATCAATAGATTGGAAAGGGCTGAGTTTAGCGATCAGCGGGTATTTGCTGGTCTTGCTGCATTCAGATACGACATTGCCAATTCTCTCAGGGCTTGACCCGAAAGAGAGTCCTTCCGAATCGACATTCGGGCAGGAAAGATTTAGTTCAATGGCGGCTGCCCCATCTATGTCATTTAGTCTGTCAGCTATCTCAACAAACTCAGATACTGAATTTCCACTTATACTAACTATTACTGGAATTTCCAATTTTCCATACCCGTCTTTGTATTCTTCGATAAAACTGAGAACGCCGGGGTTTTCGAGGCCGATCGAATTTATCATTGAGGAAGGACCCTCCAGGATTCTCGGCTGAGCGTTACCCTCCTTCGGATTCAAAGTGATCGTCTTTGTTACTACCGCTCCGACATATTCAGATTCCAGAAGGTCAAAATACGGTTTGGACAGTCCAAAAGTCCCTGAAGAAATGATTATGGGATTACGCAAAATGCCTATACGTCCAAGATCTGTTCTCAGATTACATTTCATTCCATTCAACCTCTTCCATTTTGAAAACCGGTCCATCTAGACAGACTCGCTTGCTACCGTGTTTTGTACTGATGGTGCAGCCATAACAGACCCCGATGCCGCATGCCATACGTGCTTCAAGAGATACCTCGACTTCTCTCTTGCATAGAAAGGGTTCGAGTGCCTTCAACATTCTTGTTGGGCCGCAACAGTAGAATCTGTCGTAGTTTTCCAGATCAATTTCCTTCAACCTGTCCACAACGTTTCCTATGAAGGGGTAAGGTCCTTTGTCAACGGTTACTAAAACTCTGTTTGCTCTCTTCTGAAATCCTTCGATGACTTCTTGAGGGATCTCCTCGGGTTTTGAGAAGCCAAAAATAGTGTCCGAGTTACTATCTGAATCAAATAGCTTTCGAGAAAGAAGATTCAGTGAAGCGATGCCACATCCCCCTCCAATCAATAGCGATCTGCTTTTGCTAGACACGGTGAATCCATTTCCCAGCGGTCCTATGAGATCAACAATAGATCCGGAATTGAGTTCACTCAACCATTTTGTCCCCTTTCCAACAATCTTTATGAATAGGGATAGGCTTTCACTTGAGACATCAAAGACGGAAAATGGTCTTCTCAAAATCATATCTTCTCCATAACAACCGATTTCAACAAACTGCCCGGGAAGGGTCTGTCGGGAGATATCTCTAGAATTAAGAACCAGTATATGCCCGTCGGAACTAACCCTTTCGTTTCTTATCACTTCACATTTTTCATTCACAACATTCATACTGACTCTCCAATGAAGGGGTAGACTATTTTTCCAGAGGCTATGGTATACTTCACCTTCGCTTCTAGTTTCTTCCCCAGGAAGGGAGTATTCTTCCCTTTTGAATACATAGAGGACTCTTCGACAATCCATGATTCATTGGGATCAAAAAGGACGATATCGGCTCGTTCTCCCTCTTCAAGACAAGCGGGATTTATTCCCAAGAGATTCGAAGAATTAAATGTGAGAAGCTTAGTCAATGCTTGTAGAGAGAGAAGCCCTTCACTGACAAGGGCGGTGTATGAGAGCGGGAAAAGTAGCTCTACTCCCGAAAAGCCTCTAGCAGGTACTTCAGATGTTTTTTCTTCTAATGTGTGTGGTGCGTGATCCGAAGCAATAATATCTATCAAACCAGAGACTATTGCCCGTCTGATCGCTT
>DSBT01000286.1 GCA_011045915.1 Mesotoga infera | reverse complement strand
GCGGTAAGAGACCTGATCGCGCAACTACAGTCTATTCAAATTTGATAAGGCAGGCTTTCAAAGACACTTTCGTCGTTATCGGAGGAATAGAGGCAAGTTTGAGAAGGTTCTCCCATTATGACTGGTGGAGCAACAAAATAAAAAAATCGATTCTTCTTGACTCCAAGGCAGACTTGCTTGTATATGGAATGGGAGAGAAACCCGTTACAGAAATTGCCAGAAAGATCTCAGAATCAGGACAAATCCCCAAAGACGTTGAAGGAACCGTTTTCTGGTCTAGCGCAAAAACAATTGGAGTTGAGCTTCCCTCTCATGAAGAGGTCTTGCTTGACAAACAGAAGTACTTCAGGCTCACAAGAATCATTCATGAAGAGACGGACCCTGTACGGGGCACCTGTCTGTATCAGCTTCAGGATAATAGATATGTCGTACAGAACAAACCTCCAAAGGTAAGTCCACAGGAATTGGATTCCTTCTATTCTCTTCCTTTCAGTAGGAGAGTACACCCATTCTCTCTTTCGAAGGGGAAAGTCAAAGCAATTGAGACCGTTCGAAATTCTATAACGAGTCACAGAGGCTGTTACGGCGAGTGCAACTTCTGCGCGATTGCGATTCATCAGGGAAGAACAGTAATTTCGAGAAGCGAAGACTCAATAATCAAAGAGATTGCAATCCTTACCGAAGACACAGAATTTCATGGAACCATAACTGATATAGGCGGTCCAACAGCAAACATGTATGGGTTCGAGTGTTCTGTAAAGGGAAAAGTCGGGGCTTGTGCAGATAGAAGGTGTCTTTTTCCAGAGGTATGCGGCTCTCTGAGACCTGATCACAGCAGATACCTCAATCTCTTGAGAAGAGCGAAGAGGCTTCCGGGTGTTAAGCATGTTTTCGTCTCTTCTGGAATCAGGTACGATCTCATTCTAAAAGATGAAAAATCCGGTAGGGCTTTCCTAAAAGAATTGATCGAAAATCACACCTCAGGACAACTGAAATGGCACCCGAACATTCTGTTGATCATGTACTGAAGCAGATGGGAAAACCATCAGAAGAGGTGCTCCGCGACTTCTTGAGAGAAGTAAGTCTTATCTCAAGCAGAAATAGATTCACTATAGGATATTTTATTGCTGCTCATCCGGGTTGCACGATACAGGATATGATCGAACTGAAGAAATTCGTGAGCAAGGAAATGCATTACAATCCAGAGCAGGTTCAGATATTTACACCTACACCCGCAACATACTCCACGGCTATGTACTACACAGGAATTGATTCGGAAGATGGAGACGAAATCTTCGTGGAGAGATCAACCTCTGGAAGAAGAGAGCAAAAAGATCTTCTCACGAAAAAGGTGGATTTAAAGAGAGAATCTAAAGAGAATATATGCGGTACCGGCAACAAGCGTCATAATCGTCACGGGCATTGAAAATCGAAGAAAATCCCCGTATGTGAGACTCTCCTTTGAATGTTTTTCTATCAGCCCTACTCCAACCATATTTGCGGCTGCACCGGCAATCGAAAAACTTCCTCCAAGACAGGCCGAGATTGAGATTACCCACCAAATCTCGGAAGGAACACCGTAATTTGACGTCATTCCCTGTATAATGGGAATCATAAAAGTGACTGCAGGAACCGCGCCGATGAAGCCACCCATTAATGCCGACAACCAGTAAAGGGTCAGAAACAGTACCAACTTATTACCCGAGAGTGTACCAAGAAGACCAGAGATGAAGGAAGTAATACCAACCTCTTTTAGGGCAAATGCTAGTACAAAGAGCCCCATGAAGAAGAAGATCGTATCCCATTCGATATCCTCAGACAGACTGGAAAAACTTTTCCCATTCAGAATCATCGCCGCGGCAGCACCTGCAAGAGCAACGAGAGAAGGCTCGACTCCTATCAAACCATGGAGAAGAAAACCTGCAATGATTCCAAAAAACACAGCAAGTGATTTATAGAGAGCCGATTTCGAGACAATAGCCTTGTTGGGATCCATACTGGCGAGCCTCTTCAGTTTGTCTCCCATTGATCTGTAATCTTTGAAGACCTTTCTATCGAGGTAGATAACTGTTATTAGAAGGGCAATGAGAGTTATTGGCCCATCTATTCTGAGAAAATCCATGAAACCAAATCCACTTGCGGAACCGATCAGGATGTTTGGTGGATCTCCGATTAAGGTCGCGGTCCCACCTATGTTTGCTGAAAGAACTCCTCCCAGCAAAAACATTCTAGGCGAGACTTCAAGAGCGTCGGCAACAAGGAAAATTATCGGCGCAAAGAGGAGTATCGTGGTGACGTTGTCAAGAAAAGCAGAGAAAAGAGCAATCGTAACCATGAAAAATATCAGAAGAACCCTTACGTTTCCCTTAGAAACTCTTACAACATGCACTGCAACGAATTCGAAGAAACCCGTTGTTCTTAGTGTACCGACAACAATCATCATGCCGATGAGGATACTTATTGTATTGAAATCTACAAGATAACCAAGCTCCTTCATATCGAAGTTGGGAATTACCTTTGACAGAAGTATTATGATTCCCGCAGCGAAGGCAACTGTGGACCTATTGAATTTCCCTGAAATAATGAGATAATACGCAACAACGAAAACAATCAGAACAAACAACCACTGCAACAGACTCACCCCTGAATAAATATAACTTTATCAGTATATCACCTTCTCATTTTTTGAACAATGAATTCGAGCGATCAGTCAAACTATATACCGGAGTAGCCAAATCGAAGAAGGAGGTCAGAGTTATGAGGAAAGTACTTCTAGTTGTTGTTGTTGTTCTGTTATCAGTGGCTTCTCTGGCCCTGGTTAATGAAGGCTACGAGAGTCCAGTAGTCAACGTAGTCCAAGCAGCAGGACCAGCAGTAGTAAAAGTGGACGTCGAAGCAACCAGAAAATATTCAATAACCGACCCTTATGGGTTTGAGGATTTCTTCAGGCGTTTCTTTGGAGAGATTCCTGATCAGAAAGTGACTGGCGTTGGTTCCGGATTCATTTTCAGCAAAG
>DSBT01000285.1 GCA_011045915.1 Mesotoga infera | reverse complement strand
TGCAGCGTTCAACGGATCCTCGTTCTTAGGCGTAAATCAACCCTTAACAAGCAGGCTAGTCCTTATTTTCGCTTTGTTGGTTCTTCAAAGTATTCAGCAGGTTTTCGGAACTGTTTTTCAAAGAACCAGATCCCGATCAGTTTCATATCGGGATGACAGCTTTTTTACTTCGTGTCATCCTGACAATGCTTCTGGTCAGGATCTCGATCTTCTCGTGAGCGCAGCGAACGTCTCGAAAATGCTCTTTTTCGATTGCTCCGACTTTTCGGAGAACGGATAACCCTCCAACGCATAACCAGTTCCCTTGCTCTTTCCTACCCCCTACCTGCAGCGCCCAACCACGCTTGTTACACAGAATGATATAATTGTTCTGAAGTACAGGAGGTGTTAGCAGTGTATTACAGATCAAAAGAAAACGGGATTTTCAATTTCAATCTCTACTCAAATTATAGGGCAGTAGGGAGCCGGTACATCGCTACACGTCCATCGGAGCAAGAAGATGTCGTTGAGGAACTGAACAGCGAAGATGATGCGAAGCTTTTCGAAGATTTCATCTGGGCTTCTCTCCAGAGAGTGCGCGACTATATCGACTTCAAGGACTTCGACAGTTTCTGTCATGGAAGAAGGCAGTGAATGTAAGGCTAAAGGTGAGCAAAGCAACGGAAAACAGAAGATGATGTAAATAAACGCGCATGGTGTTCTGACAGTACCTCAGGCAGTGTATAGTAACGAAGATGCACCTGACAAAGATGCGGAGGATGAGGAGGTAAATAATGGAGTTCAGCCAGTTTCTTTCTGTAAAATGTGGATTTCCGAAAACACACCACTCTCATGAAATGAGTCTTCCCTCGGTGGAAAGCTCACACCTGACTCTCCGCGCTCGTCGTCGTTCCTTCTAGTTTCAAACTTCTTGAAAATCTAGCATCCCAAACATTCATCCCAATATGTGTTCTTGCCATTCTTGGCTTAAATAATCATCAAAGTCGATTAATTATTTGACAATAGCTCACGATTCTATGGAGGTGGGAAATATGGTTAAAAAGAGTATTTTGACTCTTCTTGTAATCCTTTTCGTAGGAATCACAGCCCTTTCATTGACATTCGAGGTGACAATTAACCAGGATGCACTGGATACAGTAGCCTCGCTTGGCCTTGAGACACCAATCAACGGACGGGTCTTCGTCATTGTCAGCAAGGATTCTTCGAGACAACCAGTAGACCAGACAGATGTTAGGGGTGTTCCTTTCTGGGGAAAAGATGTATTTGAAATGTCCTCAGAATCCGTAGTCACGATTTCTGAGGAAGATATGGCAGTAGTCGGGTACCCGATTGAACTGTCTGATCTTCCCGCGGGAGAGTATTTCATTCAGGCTCTGGTTAATGTCTACACTACGTTCAACAGAGCCGACGGTCACACCGTATTGATGCATGACGATACGGGTGACGGTCAGTGGTTCTGGGAATCGGTTGGTAATGCGACAAGCAAGACAAAGAAAGTGTATCTTGACCCTGCCAATCCCGGAACAGTCGAACTTGCGATCACTGAAGTAATTATGCCCGACTATGAGCTTGAGCCAGGCATGGTTCTCCAGCAAGGCAACTACACTGACAGTGAGTGGGTGAAGTTCATAAAGATCAAGAGTGAAGCCGCATCGGAATTTTGGGGCAAGGACATGTACATAGGAGCTAACGTTCTTCTGCCCGAAGGTTATTACGACAATCCCGATGTCTTCTATCCAGTGATTTATTATCAGGGCCATTTCCCAGGAGGATCCGCTCCGGTAGGTTTCAGAGTGAACAACGATGTTTACAAGTTCTGGACCGAAGACGGAAATGCGAGATTCATCGCCGTATCTATCCGGGATGCGACACCTTACTATGATACTGCATATTCAGTTGACTCCGTCAATTCAGGTCCTTATGGAACTGCAATCACTGAAGAGCTGATCCCTTATCTGGAAAGCCAGTTCAGAATGATTCCAGAGAAATGGGCGAGAATTCTGGCAGGTGGATCGACTGGTGGATGGGAGGCCCTGGCTATGAAGGTCTTCTACCCTGACTTCTTCGGAAGAACTTACGTCTGGTATCCCGATGGAGTAGATTTCAACTATTACCAGCTAATCAATATCTATAATGATGACAATGCGTACTACTCCGATTTTGGCTGGGTTGAGACTGAAAGGCCAAGCGCGAGAGATACCCACGGAAACATCAGATTCACCGTGAAGCAGGAGAACTACTTCGAAATGGCTGCTGGACCGAGCAACAGATCTGGCGGGCAGTGGTCAGTTTGGGAATCTACATACAGTCCTTTGGGAGCCGACGGATTCCCTCAGCCAATATGGGATCAGGTTACCGGTGAAATCAACAAGGATGTTGCCGAATACTGGAAAGAGAACTTCGATCTAAACTACATTCTTCAGGAAAACTGGGAAGAGATAGGTCCCAAGATAGCCGGTGATGTGCATGTTGCAGTTGGTGACATGGACAACTATTACCTCAATGAGGCAGTCTATCTCCTGAAAGACGCTATGGAGAAGATGGAAAACCCAGTCTCCGATATGACGTTCGACTTCGGTCCAAATCAGGGTCATGGCTGGAAGGGATGGAGCCCGACCAATCCAGAAAAAGCACTTGCTCTCCAGGAATGGCTTGCGCAGCTTTCAGAATACATGATAGAGAATGCTCCGGAGGAAGTGGAAAAGAACTGGATATACTAGTAACTCCAACATAAAGATCTGGGATGCTAGAATTGACCGGAGGGGTGACCCTCCGGTTTCTCTATCTTGGAGGTGTCTTTCTGAGAATTCTGATAGTTGAAGATGAAGCTACGATATCTGCTTTTCTTAGTAAGGGTTTGAAAGAAGAGGGATTTTTCGTCGACGCAGCGAAGGATGGAAATGAAGCGATTATGCTCGCTTCATCTAATCAGTACGATGTGATTCTACTGGATATCCTTCTCCCCGGTAAGAACGGCTATGAAGTCTGCAGTGAACTTAGAGCGGACGGCGACTACACTCCTGTTCTGATGCTGACTGCTCTTGATTCTGTAGATGAGAGAGTTAAGGGACTCAATACCGGGGCCGACGACTATCTTGTGAAACCCTTTGCTTTCAAGGAGTTGCTTGCAAGAATAAACGCACTTCTCAGGAGACCGCGCGAGACTTTCGAACGCGTTTTGAGAGTCAGTGATCTTTCAATTGATACGGTTTCTCATACCGTCAGGAGAGGCGATGTCGAGATAGAACTCTCTCCAAAGGAATACCGACTTCTGGAATATCTGGCCAGAAACGCTCACCAGGTACTGAGCCGAACGCAAATCGCGGAAAGTGTATGGGATCAGGACTTCTTCAGCGACTCAAATATCGTCGATGTCTATATAAGATATTTGAGAAGGAAGAT
>DSBT01000284.1 GCA_011045915.1 Mesotoga infera | reverse complement strand
TTATTGCTTCGTATTCGAAGCTGGATTTTCTGAAGTCTCCGTCTGGAGAAGATGACGTGAAAAGTCTGAGTTCATTCAGTTCGGCATCTCCTATCTCCACAACCGGCTGAATTCTGGCCCCTCCATCGAAAGACGCGCTCTGGCAGCTCAAAGCTGGAAGTTCCTCACCGGTATTGATATGGTGAATCAAAGAACTGACAGCCTGTGTTACTCTGAACACCTCAGCTCCATGTCCGGCATTAGGCGCATAGACCATCGAGGAGTAACCGGGGAGATCATCCACATATAATTTGGAAGCGTCTATGGGCCAATAGGGATCGTTGGTCCCTACAACGATGAATTTCGGCATTTCTAAATCCATGCGGTAGGTGTAAGGATCTATGTATTGAATTAGATCTCGCTTGACAGAGTTGTCCAGATCGTCGAGTATCCCTCTCTCAACGTATTCTCTTATCGAAGGGCTGAAGCTTCCCCAAAAATGAAGCTGGTGCTGCATCTGTTCAGCGATATTGAGATTATCAAACGCGATGGGAACGATTCCTTTGACTCGCTCATCCATTGCGGCTGTAAGCCATGTTGTCCAGCCGCGCTTCGATCCTCCAGTCAGAATGAATCCTTCAATCTTGTCGCCCATGTTCTTGACATAGTTATGGAGAAGGTTCATCGAAACAACAGTCGACTGTACCATTGGTAACAGAGCCGGCCAGCTAAAGTCACCTGTTTCGATAAACTTCGAGAAGGAGTAGCTAAGCAGCCAATCCTCTCTTAACCCACCGAAGAGCGGCTGATTTGGTATATCGAAAAGTACGGCAACGTATGCTTTGTTTTGCAGCGCCAGCAGCCTGAAAATGGAAAGCTCTTCCTGGGTAAACTTGTAATCTCCCGCAATGAATATCACCGCGACTGTTGATAGTACGCTTGGTGGTCGTATTATCATAAGATGATTATGCCACTGAATATTCTGCCACGTAACTGAATCAAACTTTATGGTCTCTATCATTATCAGCCCTTGCGATGGTGATTCCACAATCAAAGCCTTTGCGTCTTCAAGGTTTGAGGGAAGAGTATCCGAATGGAGAAACGCGTCCATTGTGAGCGCTGAAAGTACGGTTCCGACAATCAGTGCAAGAGCAATCACGACAGTCTTCATTTCATGCACCTAAACTCTTCAATAGACTGGCGGTGACTTCTTTCATTTTTTCAACTACATCTTCCGGTCCCGTAATTCTTCCTTCTTCATTTGAGGCAAGGAACATAACCAGGTCCCCAAAGTGAAAAAAGTGATAGACGCGAAAGTCCTTCTCAAATTCAAAGCGAGCCTCACTGAACTTCGCCCCTCGAGGGAACAGCTTATTCCACAGCATTGGCTCTTCGATATATCTCCTGCCTGTAATCTTCGCTTTGTCGACTTCATCCGACCTGACAAAGAGAAGTCCGCCATCTTCTTTAGCTCCGCAGAATCGTTCTTGTCTTTCGTCAAAGCAGGCAGGACTGAAGAAGAACTCATTACCTCCTCGAAGAACAACTTTTACAGCCTTCTTTCGATCAATAGCCTTAAGGAAAATTGAGCTGACAAGATTCTCGCTTTTGTTTTGCGACTTCATGCTGTCTTCGAAGAGGGAGGGCAGCCGATACGTTTCGGAATAGAAGTATTCTTTACTTGTACGTGAGTATTTCAGTGGAGCGCCCAGATTTGTTCTCATGTACCTGAAATCTCTTCGAGCCTGACGACTGGAGATACCGAATTTTCCAGTGTATTCATTCATGGAGGCAGGATCATTGCTTGACAGGCGGTCATGTAACCAAATGAGTCTCATTTCTCTTGACATATCTGCCACCTCCTGGAGTTCGGACGAAAGCCAGCCAATCTTCGCAGATCTCAATTCGAAGATGTTAGAATTGCAATTGTATTATACAGAATTAGTTAGACTAAATCTAGGAGCTGGCCGATGATGGAGAACAGCTATGATTAAAGGAATCATTCTTGATCTGTTCGGTACTATAGTGAGTAACAAAAGGCTCTTCGCCCCTATTTGCTCAAAAATGGCGGCAGACTCTGGAGTTGAAGCAGAAAAAATCGAGAGAGATTTCGTCGATCTTTACAGACGTCATTTCAAGAACTGTCATCGTTTGCCATTTCAGCCAGAAAGATATTACTATTACCTTCTGTTAACGGAACTGATCGAAAAATACGATCTGCCTGAGGACATGGAATCATACTGCAATTTCATGTACGATTCATTCTCCAAGCTTCCCGCCTATTCAGATTCTAAGATACTTAAGAAGATGTACAAGGAGTTCACCACTGCAATTCTCACTAACGCCGATGATGTATTCGTCAAAAAAGTGATTGAGAGAAACAGAATTCCTCATCACGTGCTGTTGACTTCGGAGACTGCGAGATCATACAAGCCTTCTGAAGAGATCTTCGAAAAAATCTTATCACTTACAGGACTGGAGAAACCTGAGACTGTTTTTGTCGGCGACAGTATTCAGGTCGATATGCTGGGAGCTTCCGGCGCCGGAATAAAGGGAATACTTATCGATAGATCCAAATCCTATTTTGACTACGTGCCCAGAATAGAAAGCCTGGAGGAGTTACCTAGCCTGCTAAGGCAACTTTGAGAGCACTTTCGAATTCTATGATGACTCTTTCAAGATCGTCTCGTGAAACGTTCAGATTCGTTACGAATCGCCACTCACCACCCTCGGGAGGATTGATTTTTATACCCTTTTCCAGAAGCGTCTCAACTATGAGTCGCGAACGCACCTCATTAGTGAGCTTGAAGAAGACCATGTTTATGTCGAGCCTTTCAGAGAAAACCTCTATGCCCGGTATCTTTGACAGACCTTCGGCGAGAAATCTAGCGTTTCTGTGATCCACCGAAAGACGATCTATCAATCTCTCCAGAGCGAAAATTCCTGCAGCGGCAACAATCCCGGCCTGGCGCATGGCACCGCCCATAATCTTTCTTCCCTTTCTAGCTTTTTTTATGAACTCTCTCGTGCCGACAAGCATTGAACCTATCGGTGCACCTAGACCTTTAGAGAGACAGAACATGACTGAATCGGACTGAGCAGCGATTTCTGCCGGGCTTGCTTCAGCAGCAATCGCGGCGTTGAAGATTCTTGCACCGTCAAGATGGAGAGGAATCTCTCTCTCTCTTGCAAGTTCGTAGACTTCCTTCATGTATTCCATGGGGAGTAAACGTCCGCTGGAATGTGCATTCTCCAGGCAGATTAGCCCCGTTCTAGGATAGTGAAGATCTTCAGACCTTATCGCTTTCCTGATTCTTTCGGCAGAAGGCATGCCGTCGTCACAATCAAGGGTTCTCATTTGAACTCCGGCTATCACAGCAGAAGCTCCTGCCTCGTGAACAATAATGTGATTTGAAGCAGGTATGATCACCTCGTCTCCCCTTAAAGTATGTGCCAGGATTGAAAGTTGGTTTCCAAATGTTCCCGATGGGACAAAGAGTGCGGCCTCTTTTCCGAGCATGCCCGAGGCTATCTCTTCCAGTCTGTTTACTGTCGGATCGTCTCCATAGACGTCGTCTCCCACTTCTGCATCGGCCATTACCCGGCGCATTTCTTCGCTGGGAACCGTGACTGTATCACTTCTGATGTCTATCCACTTCACGACGGCACCTCCAAAGGTTTGTTATGAAAACAATTATAAACCAGAATCGTTAGGTAAAGAAAAAGCCGGATCTAATGATCCGGACTATATGGGGTTCCTATCTAAGGGGGATAGGGGGGTTATAAACTATAATAATTCTAGTTTGTTTTCATTAATATCGCTTTGTGTTAATAAGGCGAAATCATGCAGGATCAGTTGCTTATAGTTTAATAACAACAAACATTATTAACATGAGTTGATTTCTATGCCATGAGATATGATTTGCCAATTGATCCCGAAGGACTAGGCCTCAAACGGAGGAAGATAATGTCGTGCAAGAGACTGAAGCTCTCGGAAGGCGATTCCTTTCAGTCTTTCAGAACTGGGCGGCAGACCTAGCTTCTACGATTTGCGTTTCTGATCTGAGGAACCGTGCCGCAGTTCATGAACTGAATCCAGTTGTCGCTTCGCTCCGGGTAATGATCTCAAGAACCTTTCCAAGGTTTCACACGGATATTTGTCGCATTCCCCGCAATTAGAAATCCCTTTCTCTTCACAACATCTCTTGAAGGGACATCCATCGCATAGTTTGAAGCGCATGCCGCTGTGACAACCGTAGCAATTGATTTCTGAGAATGCAATATCGAATCCAAAGTCTTTAGACCACCGAATTGCAGTTTCTCTCCTCAACGAATCATCATTGGATGAAGTGGCTCTGTATGTATCGCACTGAGTGCAGTCTATGCCACAGAATGCTATCATATTCATACCACCGTCCTGACCCGCTACAATTAGTGACATCTGCTAACAGATAGAGCATATCATTATGTGAAGCACAAACATAACTATGGAGGGAAGACTTGAGACCATTGGTAACGGAAGAGGTTTACAGAGTACGGTATTATGAGCTGAAAAATGATTGGAAGGCTTCAATTTCATCTATTATGGACTATTTTAACGATGTTGTGACATTACAGACGGTGCAGATTGGCCACGGCGTCGACGTAATGAGCAGTGGAGAGTATGCATGGCTTCTGCTTCGCTGGGAAATAAGGGTCGACAGGTACCCTGACTACATGGAGAGAGTTGTTGTTCGCACTGTTCCGCATTCGATGGACAGATACTACGCTTACAGGCGTTTCGAAATCCGTGATACTTCAGGTGCATGTATTGTAGAAGCCGATTCTCAATGGATCTTGATCGATCAGAAGAAGCGGAGACCGGTCCGGATAGGAGAAGAGTTCTATAGAAGATACGGTGTTGACACAGACTTCCATCAGCCTCTCTCTTTCACGAGAATACCCGAGCCGGAAGCTGTTGATAGGGAAGTCTTTCTAAGAGTCCGCCAATCGGACCTGGACACAAATGGACATTCAAACAATGTATCGTATGTCAAATGGATAATTGAGACAGTCCCGAAAGAGATAGAGAACGGGCATCTGCGAAGGCTCGCTATTAGATACTTGCACGAGTCAAGAAGAGACGATGAGATTGTAATAACTGGCACGTTCAGAAAATGCAGTAATTTTCTTGAGGGAATGCATCGTATAAGCAAAGGCGAAAGATTGCTGACATTGGTTAGGACTGAGTGGATATGAAGGACGGCAGAAACCGCCCTTCAAGGCCACTCCATTAGACAAGCGAATCTGGATCCACGTAATCATCCAGCCAGTAGGCATTTGGGTTTCTATCGAAGGCCATGAATAGATCATATCGTCTTGGATCTGCCGCTCTATGGTACTTCATGTATATTTTGTCTTTATCGAGTCCTACATACTCTATCTTTCCGGTTGCATGAGACATTACGAATCTAGCTCTCTTCGCAAGGCCGGAGACTCTGTCAATAGACTTTTTGAAAATTGCATAACCCTTTTCGGCGGGAACGGCGTAAGTATGATTTCCCTTGGTTGGTCTGCACTGGAAGACATAGTAAGGCGGTATTCCTATGAATGAGAGTTTTCTGAAAAGTTCTGTCATTACCTCAACGTCATCGTTGACTCCTCTTATCATTGGAGTTTGATTGCAAATCACCGCACCTGCGTCCCTCAAAATGTTTAGGCCTCTAATTGACACGTCCGTAAGCTCTGTAGGATGATTGAAGTGTGCCATTATGTAAATTCTCTTCTCTGGAGTGCTATACTTCTTCACCATTTCAGGAAGATCGGGATCATTTATTATTCTGTAAGGGTTAAAAGCGACCATCTTACTTCCAAACCTGATTATTTTGACATGATCGATTTCTCGAAGTCTCCTCACAATGTCGCCCAACTTTTCCGTAGAGAGTATTAACGAGTCTCCTCCTGTAAGAAGAACATTAGTAATCTCTTTGTGCTCCTTAATGTACTCTATACCTTTTGTGACGTCATTGACAACTTCCTTATTCTCCACTGAAAACAGTCTCTTTCTGAAGCAGAACCTGCAGAAACTCCCGCAGACCTTCGAGACAAGCAGCAAAGCAGTGTCTGTGTATTTGTGCTCCATACCAGGAGCTACCGTGTACTTATGCTCCTGCGAAGCGTCTAAATCTCCCCATTCGTCAAGTTCTTCGAGATCGGGCACGATTATCCTCTTGATAGGATCTTGCGGGTCTTCCCAGTTGATAAGCCCAAGATAATAGTCATTTGCCCTGAATGGATAGACTTCAGTCACTCTTTTCATCTCTCTTATCTGTTCATCACTGAGATCCTCGATTTTGTCGACGTTCGTGAGATATTTTGGTTTCTGCAAATTGATCACTCCTTACCTGGACTAAAGATTTACTTCATTGTCTTTCCATATCGATGCGCAATACTCCTTCAAAGGAGAACTCTCAATGGTCGAAGCACATTGAGAATAAACTTCCTTCTTCTTCTGCAATCCAAAAAAATCAAATGATATAAATCGTACGAGTAA
>DSBT01000283.1 GCA_011045915.1 Mesotoga infera | reverse complement strand
GTTTCGCTACCTGCCATACGTTGAAGGGCCCGTAAGGATATTCGGAGGCGTTGGGGACACGGTTAACATAACAAACATAAAAGCCGGAGACTCAATCCTGGAGAAGACCGTTGGCACAGTGTATGTTGAATTATAAATTAGAATGAGTTAAAATTAGATACTGATTCATTACGTCTATGCTTTTAACGCTAGAATGAGTTTGTTGTCTAACTGATTGCGGGTGAATGATGGCAGAGAGGCTGACTTTCATAATGATCCTTTTCCTGATAGGAGTTTGCACCCTGTCTTTTGCAATAATAAGCTATGTAGACCCAGTGGGATTTCCCGCTCCCTGGCCGGACAATCCAAGCCCCATAATAGCTTCTTTCGAATTTTCCGATATTGCCGATCTGGCAGATTATTACCCGACCGGCTCCTGGAGCGCTTCAAATGGGCTCCTAAGTGCAAGTGGAAGCGGAGAACTTCGTTCGATACTCAATGGAAGCGAAACCTGGACGAACTATTCTATCAAGACTCTTGCAAGAATAGCTGGGAATATCGATGAAACCGATTCGAGTTATAAGATCTTCTTCAGAACAAACGGAAGCGCGGCCAATTTCAATGGATACTCATTTGAGATAGATTCAGATTATACTAATCGATTCTCGCTAAGGAGAGTTGTCAATGGAATAGAGACTGCTCCCCTTATCACTTCAGTTACTTCAATAGGTTTCGACTGGAATCAGTGGCAGGAGATATCTATCACCTCTATTGGAAACACTTTCACAATGTACGTCAATGGCATAGAAGTCCTAAGATACACCGATCTTGATAACCCTATTTTGAGCGGAAGAATGGGATTGGGTTTCGAAGGTACCGCTCAGGTAGAATTCGATTATGTGAGGGTATTCAGCGCAACCGCCGGGTCAAGGGAATGGAAACCGTACACTTACCAGGGCGAGGTGGTCTACGACGAATCTGGAAATGCAGACCAATCAAGCGGGGGGTCGGTCTCACCGTCGAACGTCGATATAGTTAGCTCGCCTTCTCTTCCATCTGTGATGGTTTACTTCGATTCAGGAGTCATGATGTTCAGAATGATACTGGGTGGAAATCCGCTAGCACTTACTGGAAGGGGTACTCCTTTTATATCATCTACCTGGACAGTCCTCATCGATCTAGATGGAGATGGATTTAGAGACTTCGCAGTTGAACTCGACGGAACGGACTCGGGAGCAGCGCCTGATGACATAAAAGTCTTCTACAGCACAGTCAAGGATCAGTTTCTGTATGACAGCGGTCTGATCTGGAAACAAGACAGTGCTAGACACTTATATAACCCTACAAACAGTGATGGCGAACCTGAAGGTCCAGCGAACTGGGACCGAGACCCGTTGCCCTCGGTCTGGGATTTTTCGAGGACCAGGGTTACTGAGTTCAGTGATCCGGTTGCAGGAACGGTCTATATTCTGGATTTTCAAGTGCCTCTCTCCGCTTTAGATGCTACTTCCGTGGGCGGACCAAAGCTCACGTCAGATTCGGTGTTTCAACTTGCTTTTACTACAAGCGCCAACACTAACAATCCAGTGCAGAAAGACCTTGCTTATCAGGGCTCATTTACCATGGACAGGAATAAACCCCTTCTCTTCGGTGACCCGATAAACTCTACCGGACAGATCAGCCAGATTCCGCTCACGTCCAAAATAACCGTGACAGGCTGTGGACCATCACTAATCGAAGCTCTAGTCCAAGATGCAAGCATACTAGTTGACGGACAGGTCCGCTCATCCGTATCAAGCGTTAGATTCTTCTACTATTTCGATTTCGACGGAGACGGAATCGCAGATGACGGCTTTGACTGGGTTTTGATTGGCGATGCAAGTTCTACAGACGGTTTCAATCCCTGGAGACTTAACTGGAACACTTCTTTAATTCCTCAGGGCAACTACATCGTCAAAGCCGTTTTGGTTGACTATCAAGGAAACACAATGGACTCGTATCTTCAGTATACAGACGGTGATTTACGACAGGCGGCTCTTTTTGAAAACACATGCAGCAGCCTCAATCTTTCAATTTCCGGCATAGTATTTGAAGATGTCGGAAATGACGGTTACTCATATGTCCCCGGAACAGACTTGCCCAAAGAGGGTGTGCGAGTACGGTTGTACAGAGAACTAGACGAAAATGAAACGCTTAGCAACGGTGATTCTTTCGTTGCTGAAACCGTCACAGATAACAGCGGCGCATACTCGTTCGGACCTCTTCCGCCTTATAGATACTATATTGCTGTCAATTCAAGGGATATTGCTCCTGCAGGAATCAAAGCAGGCTTCTCAGCGGAAGCTGCCTGGGCCGAACAGACTTTCAAACGCGAGTTTATTGGCAGTTCCTATCAAGATTTGCAGGCATTCGGAGGCGTTAATCCTTTGGAGTCTGACTTTTTTTCTATGACATCGATGGCTGTAGAGGATAACAACTTCCAGCATCAGTCCGTTGCAGACATTACCGAGGCGACAGAACCGATCGATGGAATCGACCATGGTTTTTCCTTCAATGTTGTCGTGAATTCTGCCGATTCCGGAATAAACGATCCGGGCTCTCCCGGCAATCAGGGAACTTTCAGGCAGTTCGTACTCAATTCCAATGCAATAGAGGGACCTAACGCGGCGAAGTTCGTCTTGATGACGCCGCAGAATTCCACTTCAGGCACCAATAGCTGGTGGACTATAAAGGCGGCTTCTGCTTTTCCCGGCATATCTGATGCGGGAACATCGATCAACGGGATCGTATTCAGTAATAGTAACTCAGTTGCGAAGAGCAATCTTTCTTCGATTGCTGGAGGAGTGGCAGGAACCAGCAGAGTAAGTGTACCGGAGATCGCCGGGGCAGAGATCGAAATAGACTGCAACAACCTCCCCAACTGTCTCAGAACAGAGGGTACTGCATCAGATTTCTCTTTGTCAAGTATTGCTTTCTTCAACGCCGGAGGGTCCCTCGGGGACCAGTCGGCCGCTCTCACAATCGAAGGACCAAATGCCAACCTGACCGGCCTGATTCTGGGATCCAGAGCAGATGGCACGAAACCTTCCGACGACCTCCTCAACCGAAGGTTTGGCCTAATATTCAGTTCGAGTGGTGACCTCTCGAACTCGTATATTGCACATAACGGTTCCGGCCTTCTCATTACGGGAAGCAGTGTCAACGTGCATGAGATCCTAGTATACGGAAACGGTATAGGATCCGCTGGCACTGATGGCAATGGGGTAACAATAG
>DSBT01000282.1 GCA_011045915.1 Mesotoga infera | reverse complement strand
CTTGTCATGTGGAGAAGCAGATGCGTCAGCAAATAAATCACAGCGGCCAGAAGAACGAGATTCGGGATTCTTAAGAAGCTTCCGTTAGCAAATGCGGTCACTCGATCGTCTCTTATCCATATACTGAATCCGTTGTTATAAGACTTCTCAAGACCCATGGCAATGAACATTACTGCCGTAGTGACTATGAATGAAGACAACCTCAGATAAGCAACCAGAAAACCATTCAGAATCCCGAACAAGACGCAGATTCCGATTACTGCCGCAAGAGATGCCACAGGGTGCATTCCTGATTTCAGGAATCCGCAGTAAAGAGTGGCACCAAGGCCAAGAACTCCTCCGAGAGAAAGATCGCTCTCACCTGCCATGTTTACGAAAACCACTCCAAGTGCTGTGACCAAGAGAGGGGAAACCTGAATCATTATATTGACGATATTATCTGGCTGGAGGAAGTATGGAGAAAGTATGCCGAATATGACAATCATGAACACGAAAGCCATGATTGTGCCGCTTCTGTCAAGCCACCAACCGAAGCCCTTACTCTTTCTTGATAAAGCCAGCTCACTCATTAACTTTTCCCCCCATCGTCAACAATAAAAGCTCATCTTTAACTGCAGTTTCGGAATCAAGTAGTCCTTTCTCCTTCCCCGCAAAGAGCACCATTATCCTGGTCGATGCCCTTAGAGCTTCATCGAAATCGCTGGTAGTGACAATAACAGACTTCCCTTCTTTTGCAAGACCATGTATGATTTCGTATATCTCTTCTTTTCCCTTCACGTCAATACCAACTGTAGGCTCATCGAAGAAATAGATCTCGGAGTTGCCGACAAGCCACTTGGCAAAAACCACCTTCTGCTGGTTGCCTCCGCTCAAGAACTTCGATGCTGTCTCTAGACCGGCAGTCTTTATGGAAAGCTCTTCTACCAGCTTCTGGGCCACTTCCTTTTCTTTTTTTACACTGACTACGAATCCAAACCTGGAGAGCTTCTTCAATGACACCAGAGAGATGTTTTTTCTCACTGAGAAGTCATACACCACACCATTGAGCCTTCTATCTTCCGGCACAAGCGACAACTTCCGATTTTTAGCATGCAAGGGACTCTTGGGAACCCAGTCCTTGCCATTTATCTTGAGTGTTCCACTCGCAGCTTTTCTCAGGCCAAAGATAGTCTCTATCAGCTCCGTTTTCCCGCTTCCGACTGCTCCTGTAATACAGAAGACTTCGCCTTTGAAGACATCAAAATCTATGGGGCCGAAAGTCTTTCCGTCGCTCAACCCTCTTACCTCTAGAGCAGGTTTTTCGCCGTAACCGGGAGCAAGATTCTCCATCTTCTTCGTGACATCAATTTCTTTACCCATCATGCTGCGAATGATCTCCTTGGTCGTAATCTCGTTCACCTTGCAGGTAACGACTTTCTCCCCGTCTCTCAAAACGGTTAGAGCGTCGGCAATTCTGTAGATCTCTTCCAGTCTGTGGGATATGTAAATTGCGGTAATATTCCTCTCCTTTTTAAGACGGTCAATTACGGAAAAGAGAGCGTCCACTTCCGATGAACTCAATCTTGAAGTCGGCTCATCCAGAACAAGGATCTTTGGATTCCTGTAAAGCGACCTTGCAATACATACAAGTTGCTGCTGAGCTACGGTCAGATCTCTAGCAAGCGATCTGGCGTCTATGAACCCTGGAATCAGCTGATCAAGTGTTTCTTGAGCTTTCTTCGACATCTCCCTATGATTCAAGAGAGCGCCCTTCGTTACCTCATCTCCCAGAAGGACGTTCTGCGCCACAGTGAAGCTTGAAACGAGCTCGAGTTCCTGGAATATGAAGTCGATCCCGTATTGCCTTATGTTCTGAGCGGTTGCAGCATTGAGACTCTTCCCATTAAGAAAAATCTCTCCGTCTGTCTGCTGATATACCCTGGCGAGTATCTTTATCAGAGTAGACTTTCCGGCGCCATTGGCTCCGAGAAGTGCATGGACCTCTCCTTCTTTCACCTCGAAACTCACATTCTTTAGAGCGTGCACCCCCGGAAATCTCATATCTATTCCTGAGAATTCAAGTAGACTTGTGTCATTCAAAATAATCACTCTCCACTACTGACTCCATCCTTTGGACCTTTCAACGGCTTTGTTCCAGACAGAGATCATGCTTTCCCTTCTGCTTTCGCTCAATTGCGGTTCGAATACTCTCTCGGTCTTCCGGAGTCTTCTCACCTCCGAAAAATCCTTCCAGAACCCAGTCGATACACCAGCAAGATACGCCGCGCCCATGGACGTACTCTCCAGGAATTCTCCTCTGTCAAGAGAACAGGAGCAGATATCCGAAACCAACTGCATCAAGAAGTCGTTCTTTGCCATTCCACCGTCGACATTCAATTTCTGCACACTTATACCCAGCCCCTCGCGTGCAGTTCTAAGCACATCGTAGGTCTGAAAGGCAACCGACTCAAGTGCGGCCCTGGAAATGTGAGCTGCATCATGGTTGAAAGACAGACCCGCGAGAATCCCTCGGGCAGTCATATCCCAATGGGGAGCTGCAAGTCCTACGAATGCGGGAACGAAAGCTATCCCTTCGGCCGAGTCGACGCTTTGGGCAAGATCAGTAAGCTCAGAAACGCTCGAAGCGAGACGGGCCTTCTTGACCAGCCAATTCAGAAGAGAACCTGCGACGTATACTCCGCCTTCAACTTTGTAAGTCATTTCCCCGCCGATCCTCCAGGCGATTGTTGGAGTCAAACCTCTCGCTTCAGATCTTATGATTTTGCCGGTGTTGATTCCCAGATTAAGACAGGTTCCAAATGTGCACTTTGCTTCTTTCTCTTCGAAGCAGGTCTGTCCGAAGAGCGCCGATTGCTGGTCCCCCAGGCAGCTCATTATCGGAATGGGCTTGACGAAAAACTCGGCCGGTGCCACCGCTTCACCAAAGAGTGAATCGGAATCGCCGACCTCAGGAAGAATCCGCTCGGGTATTCCAAATTCCTTAAGAAGCGCATCATCCCACTGATTTGTGATTATGTTGAACAGGAGGGTTCGAGAAGCGTTGGAACTGTCTGTCTTATGAGAGGCCCCATTTGTGAGCTTCCAGATGATCCAGGAATCGACGGTGCCGAAAAGCAACTCCCCCTTGAGTGCGCGCTCGCGCACATCAGGCACGTTCTCGAAAAGCCAGACTATCTTCGTGGCTGAATAATAAGCATCAAGGAGTGACCCTGTCTTTCTCTCAATCTCCGCTTCAAGGTGCCCGTATCTTTTGCATATTTCGGCCGAGCGCTTGCACTGCCAGCTGATGGCATTGTAAACGGGAACCCCTGTTTTCTTGTCCCAAATCACCGTGGTCTCGCGCTGATTGGTTATCCCAACCGCGGCCACTCTGCTGCTCGAAACATCATTCCGGATTTCCCCAATGCAATTCACTACCGAATCCCACAACTGGATAGGATCGTGCTCAACCCATCCATCTCTGGGACTGAAGGAATCAATGGGGGTGTTAGTACTGGCAACGATGGACCCGGAAGCATCGACACAGATGACCTTCGTCCCGGTGCTCCCGATATCGATCGCCATTACCAAATCACGACTCATAAAGCAAAACCCCCTCCATATTCTCAGATACCCTTTGAACGCACAGTGAGCTTCCCATACTTTCCAAGCTGAATACCCTCGTAGTATTCAATCAATCTCCTGTTACTGTCGTAGGTAACGCTCTCTATCTTGAATGCGGGGTAACAGTCCTTCTTCAAACCGAAGATCTTCATTTCGGAATCATTCAGGATGATCGGGACGAAAGATCTCACAAACTCCTGCATCACAATTCCGTATTGTCTTTCGAGCACAGAATATAGAAACTCTTTGCTGAAGTCGTTTTCCTCAATGCCAGGTACCAGGTCGTAAGAAATGAAGTTTCTGGAGATTATCAAAGGCTCATTGTTAATTACTCTAAGCCTCTCCAAAGCGAAGACCTTCGACCCGGGGGAGATTCCAAGGTTTTCAGCAATTGTCTCGTTCGCTCCGATAATCTCGCTTCTCAAAACCTTGTCCTTAATGCCAATGTTCTTCTTCACAAGCTCTTCCCCAAGGCCCATAGTTTCACTGACGTACTGAAATGTGATCGCTCGGGAAGAAACGAAGGTTCCTTTAGCTCTCTGCCTGGAGAGATACCCGTCCCTCTGGAGCTTCATCAAAGCATTCCTAACTGTAATTCGGCTGACGTCGAATACCTTGCAGAGCTCCATTTCGTTCGGCAGTTTATCGCCTTCCACAAGAATTCCCTTTGATATTGCATTAGTGATCCAGTCAGCGATCTGCTGAAATAACGGAACAGAAGAAGAGACATCTAGCCTCACTTTCGTCCAACTGTACATGGATTCACCTTCTCTACAGGGATTTTTTAATTGTTATAACAATATATCTATATAACACAGTGATGATAATACCAAATATCAACCATATCCAAGAAACCCGATGATCCTCCGTCTGGTCGGATTATTCACTCTGGCGACTCTTTAGCAATGAAGTTCTTCGGGATTCGGAGAATGGAAGGAATAAACGGGATCTAGCTAGTTTGATGGACTGTCGAGCTGCAGCTTGTTCTGACAAGTGAATAGCTTCAATACTGATAATACTCATTATGTACGCTGGAACCCTGAGCGGGATATTCCTTTCATCTGAAGATAGTTCGCCGCAAGAAGGTTAATCTGTCGTCGAAGGAACTATAACAAGCCAATCGAGTTGATCCACCGGATTCTCAGTCCGAAGGTCGGGGTTCGGTCCCCCATGGGGCTGCCAGTCTTGAAGCCCAGTTTCGACTCCTAATGATTAGCGTAGAAACAGTGAAGCAGAGGGTCCTTCAATAAGAGAAAGCTCATAAGTGATGATTTCCTTTGTTATCCTGTGTATTATTAGATCAAATTCGAGAGTAATCGTCTCTTTGCCCGACAACGACGTAAACAAAAAGCTTTCGTCGCAGCTTCCAAGCAATTCTCGCACGTCCTCATATTCAGCGTAGTCATCCCAATCAAAGTTGATACTGTAGTCCACATCAACTTTCATGAGAACCCTCACAAGCACTTCTTCTTCAGAAAGCGCTCTTATGCTCTCAATCTGAGGTGGATTCTTCAGCGCGGCACCTCCAATG
>DSBT01000281.1 GCA_011045915.1 Mesotoga infera | reverse complement strand
TTCCACTTTCGCTCTCGTTACTAACCAAAAGCACATCTCCTGTGTAGACCGGGCCAACTTTGTCCACACCGTCAGCAGGAACGGCATTCCTAGTTATGAAGCTCCAAAGAGAGCTCTCAGCAGCTGCTCCTTTAGTGTCTTTTGCAACTACTCTCCAGAAGTAGGTTGTTCCCTCTGTTAGTTCTCCGGTCTGCCAGGTTCTGGAAGAAATGCCCGAGGCTACTTTTACTGGATCCGAAGAGGTCCCAAAGTAAACATCAAAGACCAACTGATCGCCGTCTGGATCATCACTTTCCCATGAGAGCGTTAGGCTCAAATCTTGATCAACTGAACCACTAACAGGGAACGGCGTATTTGGAGCAGTTGGCGCGCTATTCTCTTCGGTAACGGTCAAAGTGAACATCCCTGTAACTGATCCACCTCTGCCATCATTTACTCGGATTGATATATCGTAATTTCCTGCATTGATCAGTGAAGAATCAAATGTGTATATTCCCTCTGATAACGACCCCGGCCCGCTAAGAAGCGTATACTCTAGGCTGTCGCCATCCTTGTCGCTTGCATAATCGGAAAGAGTTAATCTCAGTGAATCTCCTTTGGCAATACTCACATTCTCAAAGGATACAACAGGAATAGAGTTGTAGACAGCTTTCACTGAAAGAGGCACGGCTACTACATACTCGATAGAGGTACTGTCACCTGCATTAACTCCGTTGATGATCCAGTACTTAAAGTTATATCCCGCCACTGAACTTGCTTTTAACGAGATATTGGCACCTTCAGAGTACCAACCTGAGCCGCTTATCTCGACTAGACCCGCAGGTTGAGTCACAGTTTCTACCTTCAATTCCTTGTTCATGTTCGCAGTAAAGGAGAAGTCTGAATCCAGCTTCACCGTTCTGTTTACAGAAGTCTCCCCGTCGTTCCATGAGGAAAACACGTATCTTGCATCTATGCCCGTAACAAGATTCGATAAGTCTTTCTCTTGCGGTGAAATGACTGAGAAAGAGTGTGAGGTTCCTTCTTCAGCAACTAACTCGAAAGGAGACACAGCCTGTTTGTCATCGAGCTTTATAGAAAGTCCTTCAGGAGTTGTCGAGACTCTCAAAGTCTTATTTGTTTTTTCAATCTTCTCGTATACTGCAACTATCTTCTTCGGCGAGTCAATCGTCACTGCTACGGGGTTTTGCTCTATTGTGCTCCCATTAACCAGCCAGCCAGTGAATCTGAACTCCGATACCTCTGGAGCCGTAAGACTAAGAACATTTCCCTTTTTCTGCCAGCCGCTCCCATCAATCTGAGCAGATTCAGATGATACTTCTACAAGAAACTCCGTCGTGTAAATAGCTTTTAGCCCCGTATCTGCTCCTAGTTCAAAGGTCTTTGCATTTGTTGTCGATCCGTCTGCCCATTTTGAGAATATGTATCTAGTGTCGTTTCCAACTAACTCCGCATTTACGTCCCTCTCCTGCAAAGATGGGAATGAGATTTGAACGGAAGTGCCCTTCTCAAAAACGAAACTTTTCGGTGATGAATAGGTTCCGGAATTGAGATTGAAGACCAACTCTGAAGGATCTGATAGAACCTCAAGCGTTGATTCTTCCTTGCTCTTATAGACCGCAACAATCATCATCGGGCTGTTCGTTTCCAGGGCGATTACCTTCCCATCTACACGCTCACCGTTCACTTCCCAGTGTGAAAAGTTATAATCGCTTGAATCACTTGACTCGTAAGAAAAAGAAGAACCTCTGACTTTCCAGCCAGTTCCATGGATTTCTGCAATCC